>BBFD01000007.1 GCA_001313065.1 Silvimonas sp. JCM 19000 | reverse complement strand
CCTGCTGCCGGGTCGTCGCCTGCCCGGTCAGCGCATCGATCAGCCCGACGCCAGCGACGCGATATCGCTGGTGTTCTGTCTGTACCGCTGTTGACCGCGCTCAACGCGTTGTCGACATACACCGCATCGACTTTAAGGCTCAGGCTGTTGGCCAGCTGCGTGATCAGGCTTTCGGCGGCGGTGAGCCGCGTCCCCTGCCCCGATACATCCGACACCACTTGCGTCAGCTTGCCGGTCTGCGCGTTCATCGTGATTTCAATGGTGCGCACGCGGGCCGACACGTCATCAATCACCGGCGCGGTGACTTTTAACGAAATCAGGCCCGTGTCCGGGTCGACATCGATCGTCGCGTCGCTGATGGCCTTCTCGCGACGCAACCCGGCGATCGCTTCCGCCGCCTTGGTCGCGAGCTCGATGGCGGCAGATGCGGCCGCGTCGCTGGCCGAGTCGACCAGGTCAAGCCGCCCGCTGATGTCCGGCAGCGACGTGTTGATCTGCGCAATCTGTGCATTCAACGCGTCGACGTCGTCATCGAGCTGGTCGACCTTGTCCATCTGCTGCAGCAGATCAGGCGTCAGCCGCTCCGGGCCGATCTGCCGATGACCTTGATGATGTCCGACTCGACCGTGGTCGCTGCCCCGGCCACGCCGGCGCCGGATGGATACCACGCGCCGACGTTGCCGCTGCGATCCACCAGCCGCGCCCAGTAATACCAGGTCACGCCGACTTCGACACCCATGACGGTATGCGTGGTCTGCGGATAGGCGTAATTGCCGAGCGGATTTGCGGTGGCAAGGTTGTCGTTCGTTGCCGTCCAGATTTCGGTGTACAGCGTATCGGTCGCGCCGTCCGGAAAGCCCCATTCAAGATCGATGCTGAACACGCCCGGCGTCGTGCGCAGGAACAGCGGCACGGCCGGCGGCGTGGTCTTGCCGGTCAGGCTGGTCAGCACCGACTGGGTCGGGGCGGAGGACACGCCGAGGGCATTGACCGCCCGCACGCGCGCCATGTACTGGCCCGCATAAATGCCAGCCACTTCGGCATTGAGCGCGCCCGTGCGCGGCAGCGTTACCCAGTTGTTGTCGTCTTTCTTGTACTCAACGTCGTACGCGATCGCCTTGTCGGTGGTCGGCCAGGCCATCGTCATCACCGTACTGGCAATGCCCTGATCGATCACCGTGTGCGTGCTGAGCGTGACGCTCGCCGGGGCCGGCTGCACGGACGGCGGGATGATCGTGATCGGGCGCGTATCGATGCGCGTGCCGTTGTCGATCGCATCAAACTTTTGCGGCTCATGTTGCACCGCGTTGATTTCAAACTGCAGCGCCTCTTTCTGTGTGATCGACACGATGCGGTAAATCGGCGCGGTCAGCGCGCTGCTTTCCACGGCCCAGACCGCTTCCGGCTGTACGGCCTCAGACCATGCGGCCGTGACCGTCACCGCGTTGTCGCTGACCAGCTTGACCGTACGCGTCTCGCTGATGCCGCTGGGCAATGCCACCGTCAGGCTGTCGCCCGCCGCGATGGTCGGCGCCAGATCGAGCACGACCGTATCGGCCGTTGCACTGCGCACACGGCCACCGATGCGGCGGCCGGCACGTTTCGGGTCTGCAATACGCACCAGCTTGCCCGGCCCGACCAGTGCCGAATCAAGGCCGACCGTAAAAGACACGGCCGAGGTTTCTAGCCGCGAAGTCAGCAGCGTCCATTTGCCCAGCCGCTGCGCCTGGCCCTGCGAGGTGCAGCCAAACGCCGTTAGCTCAGTCTGTACCACGCCATAGCGCGCGATGCCGTCGCGATCCTCGACGTATTCGACCTTCGCGCGATAAAAGTCGGACGGGTCATTCCACGACACCAGCGCCACGGTGTAGCGCGTTGAACGAGAGCTGCCCGCATAGGTAAATTTGCCATCGACCACGTTTGCGGCCGTGTACGTGTAGACCGGATCAACCGGCATATCGGCCAGCGTCTGGATGCTGCCGCCGCCCCAGTAACTGACACCACGAAAGACCGAGGCCAGATCCTGCAGCAGCTTGTACGCATCGGCGCGGGTCTGGATGTACGCATTGCAGGTAAAGCGCGGCTCAAGCCCTCCCTTGCCATCGCTGACCAGCTCATCGCAGCGCTGTGCGATCTGGTACAGCGCCCAGCGATCGACCTGCGCGGCGGTCAGCAAGCGGCCGAGGCCGTACACATAATTAAGCACCAGGTCGTAGTAAATCCACGCCGGGTTGTCGGTGTACGCCAGCTTGAATGTGCCGTCCCAGATGCCCGCATAGCTACGGGTATCGGGATCGTAATTGGACGGCACCTGCAAAATACGCCCATACAGATCAAACGCCCGCGCCGGCACATTTGAAAACTGTTTGGCGTCCAGCTGGGAAAACATCAGCGCTGACATCGGATAGCGCAATTTTGCGTCGATCACTTCCGTGATGGACTCGACGGTCGTTGTATCGGACACATAGGCATTGTTTCGGTTTGCCGTGATCCGGCGCACGCGAATAGTCCAGCCCGCCTTCGCCGCAGGCAAATCGATGCGGTGCGTCCGTTCGTATTTGTTGACGATTTCACCAGAGAACGCCGCGGTGATTACCGTGACGAATGCGCCCCCATCGGTCGCTACGTCAATGGCGTATTCAACTTTGTAACCATTCATGTCTCCGGTGGAAGTATCGGTCTGCATCAGCGAAGGCACCGACAAACGCACGCGCACCGCGGACAGCTGAGTATTGCTCACGGAATGCGACCACGCGTGATCCGACTTGAGTTCGGTCGAGACGGAGATTTCGTTCTCCACCGCTGGCAGGCCGGAGATATAGGCTGGTCGAGCGTACCCAGCCGGAAATCGAAGGTCACATCTGAAAAGTTGTAGCTGCCGTCCGGGTTCTGCAGCGGCGTTTCATCGAAATAAACCGATTGCTGCCCGTTCACCAGCTTTGATCGGGCCTTCCGAAACCAGATCAAGCACCTTGATATAGGCCGTGCTGTGCAGGCTGTCGTTTGCTTCGCTCATGTCTGATCTTCCGCGTAAATACCTGCCGAGATCACCGACGACCCGACAATCATTCGCCCATACAACAAAGGCACCGGATTGCCCTGTGCCTGTGTGTTTACCGCGCCGTTAAAGTTGTAACTGGCTCCGTTATCGCCAGTGTCGCCGGTGCCTAACCCCGTCGCCTGCGGCGAGAGCATCTGCACCACCCCGCCCATGACCATAGCCAGGCCCATGTGCAACAGGACAGGAGCGAATGCACTGAGGCCAGGTACAAAGCTGGCCGCGATCAGCACTGCGCCCAGCACGATCTGGAACAGACCTCCCCGCTTGCTACCCGTGAGCATCGGCGCGATGCGGATGTCGCAGCCAGTTGGATGGTGCAATTCGTCGCTGCTGATATTTCGTTTGCCGTGAAACACGGCATAGCCGACGCACGATCGCGGCTTTGCATCAGTTCCTGCTCGAAGCCGGGTAGCAGCACAGACAGCGCGCGCATGGCTTCCGAGACACTGGCCACGGCCAGCTTGTGAACGCGACCAAAACGCGCGCCTAGCGCGCCATAGAGACGGATATTTCGGAGTATCTGCATTTAGCGTGACCAATAAAAAAAAGCCCGCAAATGCGGGCTTGAACGAATCAGGATGCGTAAACGGGAGCGGGTCAGTCATCCTGCTGACCCGGCTTTGCCCTATCGCTCCGGTGGGTCAGCGAGGCCGTAGTCGTGCTCGCACAATTCCATCCAGACCGCAAAGGTGGTTTGCTGCGCCTCCAGTAACTCCAGGCAGTGCTCAGGGTCGACGCCCGGATCAAGAAGAGCCTTTCTATATGCGTCCAGCGCAGCAAAGTGTGCATCATATGCAGCCTTGTGCGCGGCTGAGAATTTAAGAGGCATGACTGAAATTCCAGAAGTGAAAGCGCAGATCAGTCCATTCTGATCCAACCAAAACTGCCACAGCATGTCCTTCTGGGCCACACGAGTATGTAGGACATTGTCCTTATTCGGCTGGCGCGGCCAGCTATCGGACGGGGCGAGCGCGCTGCCCAGCGGTCAGATTCGTGCGCCCGAGGCGCAAAGAAATACTCTAACATCAGAAAGCCACACGTCTGATTCGAGTCAGACACTTGCGCAGCCCTCGTTGTTCTTTTCTGGAGTCAGCATCATGAATCTTATTGTCCGGTCCGCACTGGTGCTTTCTTTAGCAATAGCAGCCATTCCCGCCCATGCCAGCCCGCTTTACAGTTCTATCTCGCTGAACTGGAGCTTTTCGCCCGATCTGGCGCTCACGTCGACAACGGCGCCTTTTATCTCGCATGACGACACCACGCTGGCAGTAGCACCCGTAATCACTCATTCTGACGACTATTCGACCTTCGAAATGAATCTCGCGACTGATTCCACCGGAGGCTCCCTCTCGATCCTGCAGACCGGCGTCCCCGGCCCCGAATCCCAGAGTTTCGTACAACTACTTCAAGAGTTGCATACCAACGGCGTTGCGGGACAGATTACTTTCCAGTACGACATCGTTGCATATGCAGACGCGTCGCTTAACCTTCCGGGCAAGGTGCTTAGTTCACCTTACCTTTCACTTGCCGTACTCAATGCAACCACCACCTTGAATACGCCTCTGGAACGCGGCTACTCACAGCCAGGCTACGTCGAGACCTGGCAGATGCGCCCTTTGACGGCGAGTACGAGGAACACGCGGGCGTGTTCACGTTTAACCTGCCCGCTTTCAACACCGATGGCACCGACAAGTTCGTTTTACACGCCAACACAGAAATCGAGCTTTGGGCCGCGCCTGTACCGGAACCGGAAACCTGGGCATTAATGGGACTGGGCCTTGCAGGGATCGTTACCCGCGCTCGCGTGAAATCGAAAAAAGGACGCCTGAGACAAAGTGGATCGGCACTGACGCATCGGTCGATCTATACAACCGGCGCGGCCGCAGCGCCGGCATACCCATGGCGGAGCACACCGCGTGTGAGATGCTGCCACGGCACATAAGAATCGCGACTGGAGAGCCGCCCGTGCAGGTGATGCAGAATCGCGCCGTCACCAAGGTAAACCGCAGCATGGTTGGCATTCTCAGGCGACCTGATCTGCATCAGGATTACGTCGCCACGCTGCAGCTCGCCCGTTACCTCCACCATGCCGGCTTCGGCAAAATGGCGCATGTACAAATCCTCGCCGCGATCCCACCAGCCATCGCTACGCGCAAAGTCTTTCAGCTCGATGCCCAGCTCACGCCTGTACCAGTCGCGCACCAGCGAATAGCAATCCAGCACGCCATGCACAAACGGCCGCCCCACCAGCGGCGCCTCAAACCCTTCCGGCTCAAAGCGTACGATCTGGCTGGCGTCGAGTTCGCCACCGACTGTGGGCCGGACTGAAACAATCAGCCAGGGCAAGCCCGAGGCCTCGCACGCAACGCGGTCTGCATCGCTCGGCCGGGCGTCCTCGTCGGGGTGGCTGTGAACCACCGCGACGATCTCGCCGGCATCTTCGGCCGCAGCGTAATCCTGAGGATCAAGACGAAACTGATCGGTGCCGACAGCCAGATTGCGGCAGCGCCAGTAACGCTCTCGCCCTTTGACGATCACCACCAGCCGCAGGCCTCGCGCGGGTAATCCGCTTTGGCGTGCTCGCGCATCGCCGCTATCGTTGTTTCGTTCATCGCGTCAGGTCCGCTGCTGGGAAACTACCAAAGGGCAGCTCGTTGTTGTCGCCAAACCGCGCCTTGCAATCCGACAGGCAACCGCCGCAGCGATCCAGTGCCGGATCGGATACGGCATTGCCCATGCTGTCGAAATACTTCGTACCGGTGTAACCGCAATACGTGCCGCGATAACCGCCAATAGCCAGCCAGCCGCACACGTTCGCGATGATCTGCCGGCGCGGCAACTGGATCCCGTTGAAGTCGAGCGCCGAACTCAGCTGGAACGCAACCGCCTCGCTGGTCTCGCTGGTCTTCTGCTCGATCAGCCAGATTTCCGGCGGAAATTCCTGCGCCGGGTCCGCTTCCGGGTTGCCGTCGGCAAAGTTGCGCGCATCGAGATAACGCCCGAAAGTCAGCCGGCGCACGACCTGCGCACCCACCAGGTCATCAAGATAAATGCACAGTGCCGAAATCGTGCCCTGCACATTGCCGACCGACAGCACCGGCGACGGCTGCTGACTGTCTGACGTGCGCGCAAAGCCCTCGGCTTGCACTGGCCAGGCACTGTACTCGTTGTCTTGCCACCAGATCGAACCGACGACGGTGTTGGCATGAAAGCGCAGCAGATCGCCACCGATCTGCGTCGCGTCCAGCTCGAACAACTCAATCAGCGCACCCGGCTCAAGCTTCTGTACGTCTGCGGTGATGCTCATGGCGCAAAGCTCTGATCAAAAGTGGTCGATAACGTGTACTTGCCGGCGCCGAGCGGATTCAGCGTATAGCTGGCGGCGCGGTACAGCCCTTGTTTGCCCAGCGGCGGCGTCCAGTAGAACGACGCGCTGCCCGCGTGCTGCTCCAGAAAATCTCGGATCGCCTGGATCTTGTCCGCGCCACCGGTAAACGAAACCGGCCACGACTGCGTGATGTTGTTCAGGCCATCCGCAGCGATCTGGCTGTAGCCATCGCCAAATTGCGCCTTTTGCGTGCGCAAGGTGGTTGTGCCTTGCCCGTTAAGCAGCGGACTCCACGTAAAAGTTTCGGGCACGCTTTAACCTCCGTTTTTTTCATGCGCCACAGCACGCCGCCCTGACGCTGCTCGCGTGCCAGTACGGCCTGCACCTGCGTATTCACCAAGTCCGCGAGCGCTTTGGCGTTGGCCGTTGAATCGCCCGTGGTTTGCGACGACGCGCCGCTGTCGCTCAGCTGGATCGTGGTACTGATATGCGTATCGCCCCCGCCCAGGCTGGACAGCCTGTTATTCGGCACCACCTTGCCCGACACGTCGGGCACGAACACTTCCGGGCCACGCTCGCCGATCAGATAGCCGATCCGGCATCGGTTGAGCCGCCCGTGGCGCGCGCGCCGGCAAGCAGGGGTATTGCTCCGTCCCGCCCACGCTGGCCGACGATGTGTCGTAGTCCGCGTTGTAGGGCAGCGTGATGTTCGCGTTCAGTCCGGACGGCGTTGTATCGGCGAAGTAGGACTGAACCAGCGTTGCGCCAAGCTGGAACAGCTGATTGGTGGCCGCTTTGGCCGCCATGCGCGCAAGGTCTTTGATGATCGAATCAGCCATGCTCTTGAAGCTGAGCGAGCCGGTCGTTGCGAACGTCACCAGCGCATCTTCCATGCCGGAAAACGCATCGTTGAACAGCCCTTCGGTCTGCGATGCCACGTCCGCCGCGCTGGTCGCGTAGTTGTCCAGCGCCCGCTTCGCTCCGTTCGTCCAGTCGCCTTGTGCGGCCAGCAATCGGTCGGTGGTGTCCTGCTCCATCGCGACACGCTGGTTTTCGTAATCGCCCAGCGCCTTCAGTTCGGACTGGTACTCATGGTCGCTGAATTCCTTGGGATGGGTCTGGCGCTTCAGCGTCAATTCGCTGTAGCGGTCGGCCCAGTCTTTCTGGATCTCATCCTGTTTGTTGGCCTGGTCGCGCTGGAACGAGCCCATGCCAACGGCGGCAACGCTGGAATCAGCCGCTGCCTTGCGGGCCTGCAGCAACTTGTCCAGCGACGCGGAGTAGGCATTGATGTTGGCCTGCTGCTGCTTTGCCAGCGTGGCCGTGTCGTCGGTATAGGACTTCTGCTCATCCAGCATGGCGTCCCGCAGCTGCTTGGCCTTGCCTGGTATTTGGCCAGCGCCGACAGCTGCTTTTTTACCGGCGGCAACACCCTCTTCCTGAGAGACGATGTCCAGTTCATCTTTGAGCGCCTTGACGCGAGCCTCGTGACTCTTGTCCAGCGCCTCTTGCGCGGAGTAGACGCCTTGATCACGGAGGCTTTTGATGTGCTCCAGCGACGACTTGAGCCCGTCCTCGACCGCCTTGGCCTGCGCATCCAGCTTCGTCAGCTGAGCATTCAGCGCGTTGTCACTGCCGTGGTTCTGGCTTTTGGCGTACTGCTCATCAATATGCTTGAGGTTGTCTTGATGCCGGGCTAGCCCGGCCGCGTAATCTGCTTCGATCTTGCTGCGATCCGCCACGGCCGTCTGGTATTGCTTCGTGCCAGCGGCAAACTGTTTGGTGATCGCGTCATTGCCGGCGACGTATTTGGCGTACTGGGCATTGATCGTGGCCCAGCGATTGTTTTCGCTCTGCGTGTCCAGCTGGTGCTGTTGATCGGGCGTCGCATAACGACGGTCGTCGTTGTAGGCGCCCAGCTTGACGGCCAGATCACCACCAGCGGCCGTGTTGGCGTTGGCAGCCGCATTACCGCTTTGCTTTGCCTGCAGCGCCTTCAACCGATCAAGTTCTGGCGTGATCTCTTTCAGTATGCTTTGCCGCCACGCCTCAAGCTGTCCGATCGCCTGCTGGTTATTGCTGGCGCGGGCGGCCTGCAGCCGGGCATCGACATCTTTCAGTTTGTCCGTCTGATCCTTGATAAGGTCGGCCGTTGTATCCGGCTTCCCGATTTCGCCCAGCCAGTGCTTTGCACTCTGAAGTGTGCCGACCAGTCCGTTCCAGCTTTTTTTCGAGCAAGCCCACTTGTTCGACGCCGGTGCTGGACATCCGCGCGTGCGCTTCTTCCAGCGAGTTGACCACCGCTTTTGCGGCGCCGGCGGTGTCGCCAGTATCTTGCAGTGCCTTCACAAGATCATATTGGGAGGCCGTCAAGAAATGGTGTTGCTTGTTGTAATCCTCGGCCCATTTAACGGCGTCATCACTGAGGCCCGCCAGATTTTCCGCCACCTTTTCAATGCTGTCGCCGGTGTCGTGCGCCATCTCGACCGCGATGCGGCCAAAGTCGGTCAACTGGTCGCCACTGATGCGGCCGGTGGCGGTCAGTGCGATCAGCGCCTTTTCCGAATCGCTGATTGAGCCGCCGGCTGCCGCCACGCTGGGCGCTAGCTTGTCGATCTGCTCAGCGGTCAGGCCGACCGCCCCGCCCGTGCTAGTGACGGCTTTGTTTAATGCGACCCAGTCTTCATGGCCGTGATAGATCTGTGCGCCTGCCAGCGCGAGCGCACCAACGAAGGCCCCGATTGCGAGGCCAGCCGGACTCATGACCGCCGACAAAGCGTCGGTGGCCTCGGCCAGCACCATGAGCGAGCCCGCGAAGTTCTTCCACGACCCCTGACTGGCTTCATGGGCCAGCACCATCAATTCGCGCCGCGCCTGCATCGAATCGAGGCTAAAGCTGTGCATCGACTCCGATGCGGCCTTTGTGCTCTTGCTGATCGTATCCACGCCAGCCGCGATCTTGCTGGTCGAAGCCCGGGCCTGCGTCTCGGCTTTCGAGAGCGGCCCGGTAAACTCGCTCATGTCGAGGCTGAGCAGGATGTTCAAACTACCCAGATCGCCTGCCATGCCTTTTTCCTTTTTTCTACCCGATTACGACATCGCCCTGCATCAGGAACTCGTCTACGAATTCCATCTCCTCGCGGCGGTGCTGAAACGGCATGTAGTCACGCGGCGCATGCTTGCCGCCCGCCAGTGCCGACATGATGTTTGCCACCATCAGACCCGTATTGAAGTCGGCACGGTGCATGCCGATGGGCTCGAGTGCGGCAAACGCTTCATATTCGGCATAGTGGGCCTCGGGCATGGCTCGATTTCGGCCAGTGTTTTGCCAGAGCGAAGCTCAGCTGGAGCTGGAAGCGTCGCCGGGCGCCGAGTTTTTTTGCGGCGGTCTCGCGGTCAAGTTCCACGCGCAAGACATCCAGCACCGAACCGTCGAGCGCGTTGATCGCTTTCAGGTCGTCCTCGTTACTGGCGTCAAACAGCAGCTCGCCGGCTTCATCGCACAGGCGCACGGCCAGGCGGCGCGCCAACATGAACGGATCACCGACACGGCGGCGCAAAAAACGCCTTGAGCTTGTCCACGTCCGGCCAGTCATCCAGATCCACCGGAACGCCTTGTTGCTCGGCGAGCTTCAGCATGTGGGCCAGGCCCAGGCTGATATCAAAGTTGACGGCGCCGACCGTGGTGGCGCGTAAATAGACCGTCATGTCGCGGTTCAGGATGACGGGGGTCAGATTGGAAACGATGCCGCACAGCGCGGCGCGAAGAGCTTCTTTATCCATTTAAGCCACCTGTTGCTTGACGTAGTACTTGGGACCGGACAACTGGATGGTGACGCCCGAGGTGTAAACGCCGTTCACAGCGCCATCCAGACCGGCACCGGTCGAGATGTAGCCGTAATACAGCTTGTAGCCACGGCCACGCGGCAAGGTGAGACGGCTCCAGAACTTCTCGCCGTTGGTTTCGTAGGCGGCCAGCTGCGTTTGCGATGCAACGTCGGGGGCAGCATTGAAGGTGAGCTGCACCGTGCCGGCCGAAGGCAAACCCGGCTCCGATTCGGTTTCTTCAGACGCGACGGTCGTCGTCTCGATCTGGCTGATCGAGCGGCCTGCCTCCTGAAAGTTGGTGATTTCAGCGATGTCCAGCCAGGTCGCCTCTGCGACAGTGGTGGTCGCCGACACGGCGAAGGTGGCATTGGTGGTATCAAGGCCCAGCACCTGAAACGTGCTGTCCGATACGACATTGACCGCGTAGTCGCCATCGATGTCGGCACCGAAGCCCGCCAGGCGCACCACGTCGCCCTGGATCAGGTTGTGATTGGCCAGCGTAGCGACGGCGGGGTTGGCTTTGGAAAGCGCGGTGACGGCTTTGGCCGCCAGCACGCCAGAGAGAATCGAGATTTTAGAGCCGCGAAACGGCGTAGTTTGACTCTTGGCCATAGTTTCCTCAGGGCGTAAAAAAACCCGCCTAAGCGGGTCGTGGACAAAGCGCGCGGCGGGTCAGGCGCGCAGGTTGAATTCAATGACGCGGCGAAACAGGCCGCCGCTGTCGTCGTACGGCATGGGCATGTCACTGATGCGCTGCGCCGTGTCAAAGGTGTCATACATCGCATCACTGACCGCCACGCGCAGACTGGCCAGCGCATCGGTGGTGCGTGCCACGACGTTGATCTCAAGGCGGATCGACTCTTCGTCGGCCTCGCCGCCAACAGTGGCATCCGGCGTCGCCATGTAACTCCAGTAAATGGCCGGATAGTCGGCCAGGTTTTCCGGCAGCAACTCGGGATAGCAGCGGGCCCCCACCAGCGGCGCGAGCGCCTGGTAAACCTGTTCGCGGAAACTCATTTGCCCGCCTCCTGCGTAATGCGTTTTCTGAGTTGGTCTTTGGTGCGCTCGGCCGCCTCGGATTTCGCCGCCTCATAGGACGGCCGGACAAAAGGCCGGGCGGCCATTTTGCGCGTGCCGAATTCGACGAAATACCAGTAAAACGGATCATCGGGATTGGCGGCGCCGCGCTGGCCGGACGTCGCCCGCCACAGCTTTGCCTGATCTTTCGAGATCCGGCGCACACCGATCACGGCTTGCAGCTCGCCCGCCTTCACCGGCCGCAACACCCGTACGCGGATGTTCTTCTTGACCGTGCCGCGCTTACGCTGCGCCGTGTCGGCCTCGAGCATGGGTACGCGCGTGCGCATTTCCTTGGCAAATACCCGGCCGCCGGCGGCGAGCGCCGAGCGGGCGATGGTGGTTTGCGTTTTGCGGTTCAGCTTCTGGATGGCCAGCCCCAGCTCGCGAAGGCCGGTCGTTTGCACTTGTACGGTCTTAGCCATCACTTACCCCGTTGGCCGTGGCCATGATTTCGATAGTGTCGTGCTCGCCGCGCACATCGATGGCGCTGGCGACGTTGTAGATATCGTCGCCATGTACCACGCGGTCATCGGCGCCGACCTTCAGCCCGCGCTGGTAACGGATAACGATCAAGGTATCGACCGACGCGCGTACCTGCCCGTCAGCGATCCGCTCGCTACCGCGAAGAGGCTCGACGCCTGCGCGCACGCTGGCAATCTCTTGCCATTCGTGCAGCTGCTCGCCACTGGGCGAGCGCGTGATGGTTTTGCGCTGGATGCTGATGCGGTGACGTAATCGGGCTGCGCGCATGTCACACCTCGATCAGCACGTAGGATCAAGCAGCCCGTCGACAAACGAACGCGGCAGCGCCACCTGTTGGCCGCCCTGCACCGCTTCACGGTTGGCATAAAGCGTGGCTGCATGCAGTTTGATCCAGGCCTTGATGTCTTGCGGCAACGTAGCCACCGTCGGAAAGCGGCCGCAACGAAAGGTGATGGTCATCGGCGCGCCGCCGGTATCGGGCCAGCCACTGACCGGAACCAGCCGGTACCGGCCCTGCAGCCGATAGTTGCTTGATGGCCATTCCTGCTGCTTGCCCGCGCTGTCGATCCACGTCACCGACAGCACGTCGGTGGTGTCATGCCGCAGCGGAATGGCGTGACTTTTCGCGATGGCACCGGCGCTGCATTCGAGCGTCCAGACCTGCGGCAACAATGCGCGGCCGGTGCGATGCTCGGCCTGGCTATATGCGGCGGCGACCAGTGCCTCAAGTAACGCGTCGTCGTCGCTGATATCGACAACGCAATGCGCGCGGATTTCTTCCAGCGTGACCGGCATCTCTGCCGGCGCTTCGATGCGGGTAAACATGGGTTGCTCCTTGGGCTTTCGGAATGGCGCTGCAGTAACGACATTCCGAAAGCCGGCCGCCGGGGCGGCCAGCGTTGATTACAGACTGCGTGCGTACGCCACAGCGGCCGGGGTGGGATCGACCTGACCGGCTTTAAAGGCGCGTGCGCCTCGGCCCACGGCAGGCTGACGACGGCGTTTACGCTGCCGTACTGGCATTGCGACAACACACGGCAGTCGACCATTTCCGGCAGTGCCGCTGGCGCCTCAACGGCGTCCGGCACCAGCTCGGACGCGCTGCTCCGGCTCGGCAGACGCATCGGCCGCCGACGATTGTTCGTCTTGCACATCGGCAAAGCCGTCGTCCGCGCTTGGGCATCATTCAGACCTGCCTCTTCGCTGGTGGTGGTCAGGTCATCGGCTGCAGTTTGCTCGGGCGCAGCCGCATCAATTTTCTTCGTGGCCATGAGGCCCCCTTATCAATTGCGTGAGGAAAAAACAGGGCAGCACAAAGCCGCCCTGTGCGTGATCAGGTCGCGGAGTTCTGGTACACCTTCACCGCGCCGCCCACGTCAATCAGGTTGCCGCCCTGACGGTTGAATGCCAGGAAGCCCGTTTGACCTTTGCTCGCGTAGACCGAATCGGTGAAGCGGAACAGGGTCAGATCCATCACTTCGCGCACGAAGTACTTGGAGAAATCACCGAACGCCAGCGACTTGGCGTTGGCGGCCATGACCGGCATTTCCTGACAAATCTGGATGGCACGACCCATCAGACGATCCGGCGCACCACCGGGGTTGCCCTGCTCATAGCCCGGCACAAAGATCGGGCGGCCTTCATCGTCCTTGATCTTGCGAATCACGCGCAGGGTGCTGTCGTGCATCATCCAGCCTGCAGCGGTGCGGTACGCCGGGTCGACGGAGTGCTCCAGATCCACCAGGTCTTCATAAGTGATCGACGCAACCTGACCAGACGCCGCAGCTTTACCCACGGCCGCAGCAGTGATCAGACCACGTGGCTGGCCGACGCCGCTGCCGACGGCAAAATGCTGCGCCGTGATACGACCGATACGCAGGGCAAGCAGGGCTTGCACGTAGCCCTGAATGTCGAACATGGAGTCTTGAATCAGCTCGAAAGGAACAGCGATCACCTTGGACGAGTACTTGAACACCTCCAGCGTGCTGTTGCCGAATGTGGTATCTGCGGCCGATGCTGACTGGCTTTGCCCGACAATCTCGCCGACTTCGGCAGTGGCGTCGGCGGTCGGGAAATTCAGCACCGCACCCGAGGCAGACTGGATGGTGCGCGCCACCGCACGCACACCGCCGTAAGCGCGCATGGCTGCGGTCAACTCGCCGAAATATTCCGGCGCGACCGTGTAGCCGCCTTCAGAACCGGTCGTCGTCGACATCGCGTTGCGAATGTCGTGCGACTGGCGCGCCTGCATACGACTGCGCGCCTCTTCGCTCATATTGGCAACGCCGCCAGCCAGAAAAGCGCGCATGCCGGCCACGTCATCGCTATGCGCACCCGGCGTGCGGGTGAACTGGTTGCGCACGTCGTCGCTGATCTGGCCGCCGCCGGCGTTTGCATGTTCGGTCATGCGCGCGCGGAAGGTGTTCTGGCGCGAGATGTCGGCCGCGATGGTGTCCATTTCGGCCAGCTGCGCTTTGTACTGCGCTTCCAGATCGCCGTTCCACGTGGGGTTTACATTCTTGTCCAGCAGGTTTTCGATGGACTTGGCCAGGGCGCTGTGGCGCTCCCGCAGTGCTTGGATAGACATACCTTTTTTCTCCGTCAGGAAATAAAAAAAGCCACCCGGGTGGGTGGCTTCATGGATCAGCGCGGGAGCGTTGATCAGATTCGTTGATGCAAGGCCAGCAGCGCTGGCGATGCTCGCGTTCGACTTCGCCGGGGTCAGGCGCTACAGCCGCCGTGGGCGAGGTGATACCCATTTCAGCCAGCACGGCACGCACGCTACTGGTCAGCGCGTCGGCGCATGTCGCCACGGTGGCGGCGCTGGCCAGAGGCGCTGGCGTATTGTCATAGGCGCTTAAATCCCAGCGCCCGGCATTTGTGGGCGCCTGCCCTGCAATACGCGTCGCAAAGCCCAGCTTGACGGCGTCCTCGGCCCCGATCCACGTCTCGGCCGACATCCAGGCGCGAATTTCGTCCGCAGCCTGCCCCGTGGAGGCGGCATAGCTGGCCACCAATGACTCATCGATCTGCTGCAGCAGGGCGACCGTACGCGTCAGGTCATCGCTGTTGCCATAGGCCATCGTCCACGCCTTGTGGATCATGAAGAACCCGCCTGGCGTAATCTCGATTTCGTCAGCGGCCAGCGACAGAAAGCTGGCCGCGCTCGCCGCAACGCCGTCGATGTGCGACACCACGCGCGCAGGATGCTCGCGCAGCGCCTGCTCCATCGCACGCGCCCCGAACACGTCACCGCCGGGGCTGTTGATCCGCAGGTGGATGGTGCTGGCGGTCACGCCCTGCAAAGCCTTGACGAAGCTGTCGGCTGCGACACCACCACACCAGTCCGCTTCGGCCTGATTGGCGACAATCACGTCATACAGGTAAATGGTGGCCTCATCCGCCGCGCTAGCCACCACCTCAAACCGGCGCGAATTACTTTTGTTTAGCGCCATCAGGCGCATCAGTTGATGCATTACCGTTTCCCCCGTCAAAAAAAGTTTGTCGCCGCCCGGCACGCGGGACATGCCAAGGCGTGCCCGCGCCTCGTCAACCGTGATCAGTCCCGGCTCCCCGGCCCGACCGACCGCCACGCGCAAGGCGGTGAACAGGCTGTTCAAGTCGCCTTTTTTTCCAGCGCCCACGCGTCGAAACGGGCGAAATTGCGCGCCGTTCTGAAACATTTGCGGTTGATTCTGCCTGGAATTTCACCAGGTGGCGCATGAGCGTGAAGCGTACAAAGCTGATGGATAGCTGCTCGATGCCGGTGCCCCACGCCGACGTTTTGTCCATCGATCCGATCATGTGGGGCGGCACGCCGTAAATGCGCGCAATGTCCTCGATCTGGAACTTGCGCGTGTCCAGTAGCTGGGCATCCTGCGATGTCATGGTCAGCTGCTGCACCTTGAGCCCGCCGGTCAGCACCGCTGGCTTGTGGGCGTTGTTCGGGCCGCTGTGCCGGGCCTCCCACGTATCCCGCAATATCTTTACGGCCTCGTCGGTCAACTTGCCGTCGGTGGTCAGCGCGAAGTCGGGCCGCGCGCCGTTTGAAAAGAAGCTGGCCGCAAAGCCGTCGGCCGCGTGCGCCACGCCCACCGCATTGCGTAGCGCCGCATGCCGGATCGGGCTCATGCCGCGCAGGCCGTTAAAACCGACACCCGGCACATGCAACACATCATCCTGATCAAGTACAAACACATTGCCGTCAGGATCGACCATCGTATAAACCAGACGCCCCGCGACGCGCTGTACCACCACGGCCAGCGGGTTCCACGGCTCGAACGCGACGATATCCGGGCTCACCGGGGACTGGCGCACAATGCGCCAGAAGGAATCACCATGGAGCATTAGCGAAGACATGGCGTACTCCCACGCCACCGGCGCCGACCATACTGCCGACGGTTCCTCGTTGAACAGCCAGAACAGATTGCTGTCTTCGTTCACCTTGATGATGGCGTCGCCACTGCGCCGGTAGATGTCGAGCGGCATATTGGAAACCGCACCACCAATCAGCGACACGCACGCGTAAACGGCCGATACCAGCATCGCGGTGCGCTCATTCACCGCAACGCCCGCCACCGCTTGCTGTGCGCCGCCGGTGAGCCATTCGTAGACTTCGGTACCGGGGCGCGCCGTGCTGATCGAGTGCGCCGCCTCGTTTTTTTACGGCCTGGCGCTCGGCATTCCATTTAGCCAGCACCACCGATCCGGACTGGCTCACGCGCTGGGTGTCATACCACGTTGCTTGCGTCATAACAGGATGATCCCCGGTTCAATTTCTTCTTCACCCCCGAACAAGGCACGATTCAGCGCCATACACAGCGCCACAATGCCGTCGATCCGGTCGCGTGATTTCTTCTTGTTCGTCGATAGTTGTCGTTCGTATCGCGCAGCAAAACCACGTTGCCGGCGTTCCAGCGCAGCACCGGGTTGCCGCCGTGCATCAGCCGCCCGGCCAGCACCAGCCCTTCGAGGTGCTTGGTAGCCGCCGTCAGCCCCTCGAAGTTTTGCCGAATCTTCACCATCAAGATGCCCGCCTCGCCCAGCTCGGTCGCCAGTTTGGCCGAGTTCCATTCGTCAAACGCCACGTCGCGGACGTCATACACATCTGCATCAACCAGAATCTGCTGGCGGATCATTTCCTGATCCACCACATTACCCGGCGTAGCGATGATGTGGCCCTGCTGCGTCCACAGTTGATACGGCACGCGGTCTTTACGCTCGCGCAGCGGCATGTTGTCCTCCGGCACAAAGAAGCGAGGCAACACGCGCCAGTGAGCATCGTGGGGGCATGGCGGAAACACCAGAATCCACGCGGTCAGATCGGTCGTGCTGGCCAGATCAAGCCCGCCAAAGCAGGGCCGATCAAGCAACAGCGAATGGTCAAAGACTTCGCCGCCCTTGTCCCAGTCATCGAGCGATAACCAGGCGTCGACCTGTTGCGTCCAGATGTTGAGACGCTTGGTCAGGAAGTTGAACAGCGCGGCCGGTACGCCCGCCGCCTTGCGGGCCTGCGAGCGCAGTTCATCCAGAAACACCGAGACGCGAGATTCGGATTGGCTTTGCACCAGACCGATTCGTCGTGCCAGTCGTCCTCCGGATCAAGCGTGTAGACCACGCCGCCAAACGAATCGTCTTCCAGCGTGCCTTCAAGCACCGACACCAGATACTGGCGCTGCTCCAGGCAGATGCTGCCCTCCTGGTTGAAACCGGCCGTGGTGATCGCGTGCATGATCGAATTGCGCCGCGCACCGCGACCGGTATCGATCACGTCCCACAGGTCACGGCTCGGGTGGGCGTGCAGCTCATCAATGATTGCCGCGTGTACGTTCAAGCCATCCGACGTTTTGGCATCGGCGCCAAGTGGTACGTATTTGTTAGATGTGCCCGGAATAAACAGCTTTTCGTGCTGCGCCGTCACCAGCTGGCGCAAGGCCGGCGACTGTCCGACCATCATCTGCGCTTCGTTGTGGGTGATCTTTGCCTGTTCCAGCTTGGTCGCGGCGGTGTAGACCTCGGCGCCGGGTTCACGATCTGCGGCAAACAGGTAGATACCCAGCCCGGCCAGCTTGGTGCTCTTGCCATTTTTGCGCGCAACCTCTTCGTACCACGTGCGATATCGGCGCTTGCCGGTGGTGTGGTACCAGCCAAACTCAACGGCAAGCCAGAATGCTTGCCAGTCAGCCAGGTCAACCGGCTTGCCGGCCCACTCACCTTTCGAGTGCCGGCAGAAGCGCGGGAAGAACGACAGCACATGGCTGGCCATGTCCAGCCGGAACACCAGGCCGCGCCCGCCGCCGTGGGCAAGATCGCGGTAGTGGCGTTCGATCGCCAGCCGCGTCAGCCGACAAACCGTAACGTCGCCGCGCAGCACCGCCAGCCCGTAGGCGTCCCACGGCTGCGGCACGTAAACAGCCGGAACTAGTCCGGCCGCGATTGAATAAAGCTCAGGATTTCCTCCAGCTCCTCGCTGATCACCCGCCCCTTGCTGATTGCTTTCGTTTTCGCGCACGACGCCACCGTCATTCCGTTTTTTTCTGAACAGCACGCGCAGCTGGCTGGCGATCTTTGCTCTGTTGTAACTGGCGCTTACCTCGTAGGTGCGCCCGGTGTCCTGGCTGGTGGCGAACACCCGGCCTTTGTGGTCATCAATCCAGGACTTGCAGTCCTGCCAGTCGGTGATCGCGGCACACATCAAACCCAGTGACAGCCCGGCCGTGGAAAAAAATCGAAGCCGACGGTGTCGAGGCTCTTCAGCAGGTCTTTCCAGATCCGCTTCTCAGTGGGCCGCATCGTCCACGGAGGGGCATCCGGCAGGCGTTTAGACTCTTCGCCGATCTGGTTCATCAGCTCGAAGGGACTGAACAATTCGCCTGATTGGTCAGGCGATCGACAACGCGAATCTGCGCCACGGCCAACGTAGTCAGGCCAGCATCGTCAAGGTCTTTCAGTATCTCGACGCGGGCCCGGCGTTCCGCGCGGGATTCGTCCAGCTCAAGCGAACCGCCATTCGAGTCGTCTTCGTAGCGGTGCCCGATTTTGTGCAAGGCGTCCGCGTGGGTTCGCCAGACTTCGACCTTGTCCGCGAGCATCGCCACGGACATCTGCGCCGACCGGTAGTCCAGCTTGGCGGCGTCGAGCGCCTCCAACAGATACCGCCAGACTTCGCGGCCCCGGCGCGTTTTCAAAAAAAAGGCGGGCGGCTTCAACTTCGACGCAGCGCCCGTAACAGGTGCGGTTTCCCGGCCCATAGAGCGCTCCGTTTACCTGAGTTGGATCGAAAAAAAAGACAGAGAGCGGCGCCAGTGCGCCAGGCAAGGCCGCAGACCCCCCCCTACCTTTTTTTCAGGGATTTATTTTTGGAAGCTGAGATGAACGGTCTAGAACGGTCGAACCCGGACTTTTGCCCCTCCCCCCGCCCTTCCTTACAAAATCGATCAAAAAAACGGCCGATTTCTTACGAATCGGGCGATTTTCCAGCCTCGCGCACGCGAGGACGACCAAAACCACCGTCTTCGGTCGCGGTCTTCACGTCGTGATGCCGCTTGCACAACGCCTGCCAGTTGCTGGTGTTCCAGAACAGCGCCTGCGCCTGCCTGATCTCGTCGTCATCGTTCCCGGCCAACGCGTCATGCAGTCGGTGCGGCTTGATGTGATCGACGACTGTCGCCGCTGTCGTGCTGCTCTCGGCCAGACAGGCAACGCACAGCGGATGCTCGCGCAAGAACGTCGCCCGCGCTTTCTGCCATCGGCCGTTGTAACCGCGCTGCGCTGACGAACCGCGCTCCACTTCGTACTTCGTCGGCTCGCGCTTGGGCTGATGCGCAGCGCACCAGCCGTTATCGACCAGCGCGCGACATCCGGGATATCGACACGGCTTCTTTGACTTGTACGGCACCGGGCACCTCAGCGAGAAATCGCGCGATGAAGGATGCCACCAGGACGAAGCTCATCAGCGAGGGCGGCACGCAACAGAGAAGCGAACGCATCGGAAGCTTCGTTACCCGCTTGATCCGCCTGTTCATTCAGGACGGACAACAGATATGCGGCGGCGCAGGCACCATGCTCGTCCACCGTTAGAGCGCGCCGCTCGGCTTCGGTTTTATGCGCATCCGGATCAGCGCGGCAGCGCCGCTCCCACTCGGCCAATGCCTTTGCGAGCGATGATTCGGTAATGATGAAAGCCTGCATTGCGACGTCCTTTCAAGCAGGTGGAATAAAAAAAGCCGCCCGAAAGCGGCAAGGCTCATGCGGCCGTCATGGGGAAGCGTGCGAACGGTGAGCGCCCAATGGCGGTTTATGTGTTCACCTGCAACGCTTCCCGATGACGCCAGGAAAGCAAAAGCCCCACATTGTTTAAGCATGCGGGGCTGAGACTGAGGGCGAAGACAGGCAAATCAGGCGGCGTGCAGTTGCTCACGCAGCGCATAACCCATCAGCGGCCAGATCTTTGCTACCGCGCTTTGACGCGCGATCTTGCGTCCCAGCTCGGCGTCGAAGTTCTCCGGACTGGCGCAGGCCGACTCGCCGGTAACAGTGAAGCCGTTTTGCAGCGTCAGCACGCATAGGGTCAGACATTCCAGCGCTACAAGCGGCTGATTGAAGTTGATAGTGCCGGCCGCCGTCGCGCCCTGCTTCGCAGTAAAAAAAGGCTTCGCCCACGATGTTGCTTTCGATGTCCGCCATCGTGACGCGCGGCGCGGTCAGGCCTTTGGCGTTGATTTCGCTTTCGATCTGGTGGTTATTCATAGGCATCCTTGTTGATGGATCGCAGGCAAACAAAAGCCCCGCTCCAGGCGGGGCCTTATACGATTTGTGCTCGCGTGTCTTAGGCGCAACACCCGGCGAACTTTTTTTGCACGTCCGCTATTGAGCGCCGCCGCCATCCGCGTTAGTTTTGCGCCCGTCTTAAAAAAGGCATGTGTACTTATTAAAAAAAAGCGGAATTCAAAATGAAACGATCAATCTTTTTTTGCGGCTCTGGTGGTTGCATCATTGGCGGGCTGCGCTCAACCAAGCGCCGAAGAACTATCCAATCTGGACTACGGTTTTTTCCCGGATGACTATGAATCGGTAACTAAGTCTTATCTTGAAGCCACCTTGAAAGACCCCGCCTCCGTTATCTACCGGGAAATCAGCCACCCCAAACAGGCGTGGATTAAGAGCATTGGCAGTCCAATGACAGCCGGCTACCTTGTCTGCTACACATATAACGCAAAGAATTCCTACGGCGGATATGTCGGATTCCACCGCGATGCCATTCTGATCAAGGACGCGTGGTGATTCGATACCTCGCTAAAGGCGATTGGTTCGGCAAGAACATGTGCTAACCCATCACGCGGCGCTGCCGGCTTGGTAAGTCACCGGCCGCGCCGCAGAAGCAAATGGTAAAAAAACGAAAAAAAAGCCCCGGAGCTTTCGCTGCGAGGCTTTGGCTGCTTTGGACGTAGAGAAGCCCCCGAAGCCGGGTCTTATCTCGCCGAAGCGGTGGTCAAGTTGTGGCGGCAAGATTAGCGATCGGTTTTTTTCGCTGTCAAGCGATTGTTCAAGACACCTACGCGAATCATTTTGGTCGGAACTTCAGCGAAGATTTGCCACTGCATCCAAAAAAATCCCAACCGCCTTGTCTACCTGCGGCTGGTATTCATCCATCCGATGCCCGCCTTTTGGCACGTACGCCGCTGATCCGCGCGAAACATGAAGTGCTTTTCCAGCAGCACAACGAACGACTGGTAAATATTGCTCTGCCGCAATGTCGCGATCACCGCATCAGCCCTAAGCGCGTCCGCCTCGCTTAACCGCTGCGGCTTGCATGTCTTGCTCGCCTGCGCCCGTTCTTCCGGGGTCAGATACTGCCCGATGGAACCATATGTACGCCCACCTTGATAACCAAAATGAGCAGCCCAGTTTTCTAACAGTTCTACAGCTTGTTGCATTGCGCCCCCAACAACTTTTTTATTTACCAGAGGGCCTCCTAGCCCGGTCATTGCCAGGCTTTGTTTTATCGATCTAGGCGCCAGCTGCTGCGAGCATTTTGCGTAGATCGTTTACTGCCGCGCTTGCCACGCCGGCGTCGCCGCGCCGGTATACAGGTTCCTCCTTTTTATCCGGGATTGCCGGGCATGCGCCCTGCAGCCGATCACTCAATACCCGCACCCATTCTCCCTTCAGGCGCGACCATTTTGTTGCGTACACCCTTGTAAAGCCGAGGTCATAAGCCGCCCAGTAAATGGCCGGATGCGACCACACCGAGGTGCCATACGCCACCTTGACGGACTGGCGCTGCGCCTCGTAAAACGCGCCTTCAAAGTCGAAGACAGGCAGGCAGCGGTCTGCAAATTCAGCAAGCCCTATCGGCTGCGATCCGGCGCGCACCTCTTGCCGTAAGGCGTCCAGTGCGGTCTTGACCATGTTCCAACGGATGCCGCGCTCATAGAACAGAGCCGCCGCCTCTTCCTGCCACGCCACCTTTGCTGCTTCCTCCGCAAAGAGCTCGCGCCAGGCGCTGCCGTACAGACTCGCAAAACGATTCCACAGCACCACCACCGGAATCAGGCCGTCGGCACCGGCCGGGCGCAGCCAAGGATTGCGTCGCGCCATTCTGTTTACCTCCCGCTAAAAGGCGAGCCCTGCGTCGCCATTCGTATTTCAGCCTCGCCGAGATTGGCGGCCTTGTAGACTCGCTGCAAAAAACATTTGCGGCTGCTCATCGTCCAGCCGCGTGATGCCGTTGCGGATGGCAAAGTCCTGAACGCCCGCATGCGACATGAACCAAGGCTTGCCCGGTGTTTCTTCATAGGCGCCACCTTCCATTTCACGCCCACGCTGTGCCGCCGTCTGCAACACCTTGTCCACGTATTGGACGGACTGCCCACCGCGCTTCGCGGTGACGGCCGCTGCCGCCTGCACCTGTTTTGCCTGGATACCGGTTTTGATCCACTGGTCGTAGATGGCCAGCGAGCCTGCCGACAGCGCGCTCGTCTCGAACCCGAGGATTTTCATTAAGCGAGCCCATTGCATCTGCGTTTTCGGTAGCTCAGGTATTACGCTTTCATCTCTCTCAGAAAAGCTGTTTTCCTCTACTGCAGTTGTTGATAGAGATGAATGTGTAATAGAAGTACTCTGAACTTCAGATATCTGACGCTCATCGGTTGGGCGAGCGTGACGGTCACTGCCTTGAAAGCCATATTCCACGCCACTTTGCGGCTGGCGGTCATGGTTGGCGTTCATCTGACGCTCATCCAGAGGACGTGGCTGTCCGCGAGTTGCCAGGCATAGCAAAACAGCAAGCTGCTTTTCATCCTTGGTAACGAGTGAATAGCGCTTGGCCAGCCCCACGCGTTCGAGCTCGTCCAGCAAAGAACGCATCTGCGAAGATTCGGAAAGAACCCTGGACGCTTTGAACCCAGCGGCGGCTTGTACTGGATATCGGTGGCAAGGCTGAAATAGGACACGGCGCTGCGGGTTCCCACCATGCCGCTACTGATGTCCATACGAGAGCGCAGGCCCAGCACGTACAAACTGCGAGCCTCCAGCGAGCATTCGGCAAGCGCCTCCTGCTCTTCGATATTTAAAAGGATGTCGATCATGCGGCCACCAACGGCGCGCGATGCACCAGAAGCAGGTCAAGCTCTTCCGCGTCGCCATGGCTTTCCAGAAGTCCAGCCAGTGCGAGCTGATCGAGTAACCGCACCAGTTCGCCATGCTGTAACGGGCGCTGCAAATGCCCGCGCCGCGCCACCGGCCCCACTTCCGAGACCAGCATGGTCAGCACCAGACGTCGAGGCCCCCGAACGTGCCCATCGCTGGCATCCAGCAGCTTCAACAAGCCGCTTCGGTAGAGCCGCGCCGCCAGCGGGCCACAATGCTCAAGCGCCTGCGTTTCCCAGTAATAAGGCGACTTCATCGCTGCCCCTTGAACATGTCGTCCTGCACATCGCGATTGCCGTAAACCCGGTAAACCAAAGCGACGTAGCGCAGGATTTCTTCGGTCAGCTCGTGCATGGCTGCATCAATGCGCCGCTTCTCATCCGAGTCGATCTGGGCGTCGTCGATCAACGCCTTATGCACTTCAACACTCAGCTTCGCCATGCGCTCAGTTACTCGCAATAGCGCGACGTGCAATTCTTCGTTTCCCACCTGCATCTCGGCGCCCGGCACATCCAGATACACGCCTCCCACTTCGCGCGCCAACGCCCGGATGGTTTCGCGACCCTGAGTAAGCTGCATAAGCTCCAGCGCCTCATTGAGGCCGAAGACCATCCCACGGTAGCCGGACAACTTGTGGCGCAGTGTGTGCGCGCTGCCGTACATGGCTTGCGAAAGACTCTCCTGATTGCCCGGCCAGAGCGCGATATCGGTACGCGCCGCTTCTGAAAGACTCATGCCTTACACCTTTTGGTTTTCTTGTGTGTTTGCAGCACTACCTGAGGGAGGTAGCCTTGCGGTCATAAAAAAAACACCGGGCGGCAACCCGGCGAAACGTCAGCGCACCTGGTAATGCGCTCACGGAGGTAACTGCATCACGACCCTGAAGATCTGCGGGCGGCGCGACGCCGCTCCGGGACCCCCTGTCGTCTATCGGCAAAGCTCTCCGCTCCGCCATCAATAACGCGAGATCAGGGGCGGGCGGCAGCCCGTCAGTAGCGTTGGGATAGAGGTCTGGGCGAATTTCGTGCGGCGTTAAGCGAAAGCCTGTAAAGCGCGCAAGCAGAAGCACATGCTCTGCGGGCACCCGTCGCCCAGGCTGTTGCCATTGAGATATGGCGCTTTTAGTAACGCCGAGCTCTTTCGCCAGCGCTGCCGCCGAGCAGCCCATAATTTGGGTCGCGGTATCAATCGGATTTTCCATTCGCGAAGTATAGAAAAAACTATACAAGCAAGGTCAACATTTTCTATACATGGAGAGAAAATTGGAGGCGCATGCTGAAAGTAAAGAAAACCTAGACCACGCGCGGTTAGAAAATCTTTACGCTTACGGCATGGAACTTAATGAATGGATACTTGCTTGCCGTCAGCAAGCTAACCTTACGCAACAAGGTTTGGCCGACATGCTTTCGGTAACGAAGGCAAACGTCTCTGCGTGGGAAAATGGGCGCCACCAGCCGAGTTACGGCCAAATCGTTGCGATATATAGAATTTCAGGGGCAACCCTGCTCCCACCGGGCCTGTCTCCGCCGCAGCCAATCGCTGGTGCAATCGGCATTCAGCACGTAGCTGGCAATGTCGGGCAGGTTGTAACCGGTAATGTACATAACCCTACATTCACGTTTGATAAAAGCAAAAAAAGTAAACTTCGTTGTAAGCATTATGATTAATGAGCAAGCGGTAAACGACGTCGGTCAATTGGTAAACGGGAATTCTTATGACCACGCCCCTCGCAATACAGCCAATGCCACAAACTCCGTAACGTTCTATGCCGACGGCTTCGATGCCTCCGGGACAGAACTCGCTAGCCGTCACCAGCGCCGGGAAATCAGGCAACTTGTTGAAGAGTTGGCGACAGCTAAGGGCTGCCCCGTGCAAGTAGGATACGGGCCGCTTCTCAACCATCTGGGCCTCGCAAACATGCGAGAATTCCAGAAACGCCATTTCCGGCCCGCTAAAGATTTCTTGCACGACGAGCTTGAGAGAATCGCGCTGCCTGCCCCACCAAGCCCGGCCACCTTGAGCTTTGGCAAGCACCTCCGCGCAGAAGCTGGCCCGGCCTCCTCTCGATCGGGACATTTGCTCTGTGTCTGGGTGGAATGGGAGGGCTTATCTTTCGGCCCGACCCGCACGCAGTCTGGAGTCTGATATATCGCAAGCTTATTGCCATTTGGGTGACAATAAATTTTCAATAGGCGCTACGATCCGCAGTTCCTCAGGCGACCGGCTGCTATGCGTTGCCGGCACACCTCTCCCGGTCTGGGCGGTTTCAAACCCTAAACCGGTGCCAAAAGCTCATCCCCTTCTCGCGCGACACGCGAAAGCTCATCGCCCCGATGTGTTACTCCCTGAAGAGCTTGAATTGACCGTCAATAACAATAGTTCGTCGCCGGCCGAATCCCCGCTCTGACCCCCAACATCTAGCCCCGCCCTCGCCGGGGCTTTTTAACGTCTGCAGTCTTTAGGTATAGATTTTGTTGACATTAAAAGTATAGATTTTCTATACTTCGATCCGTCACCAAGCCAGCGGCAAGGGTCCCCGGTTTCGGTGACACGACGCACTCCCAGCTAACGACCCTTGCCGCTACCCACGCACTCCCGTCGGAGCAAGCCGTGAACCATCCCAACTGCGCACACATTTGCGACCTTATCGAAGCACAACGCCGGATCGGCACCGCCATCGGATACTTGGCACAGGATGACGGCGGCTACCTAACGAACGCCGTTCGCGATGAGCTGGCGCGTGCAATCGTCGCGATCCAGACCGCCGGCAATGCAGACATGCCGATCAGGAGAACCGAGGCATGACCACAAGCCACACGATCCGCGTGCGCCTGCGCAGCGAAGGCGACGGCCTGCTTGACATTGACTTCGGCGGCTGGAAACAGCGCGGCTGGACGATCCACCCGATGGACCGGCACGGCGTGCAATACGAGGCGCGCAAGACGATCCAGCTTCCGCCGCAAGACGATGGCGAACGGGCGGCCGCATGAACATCCTTCTTAGCCCCGCTCGATGCGTCGCCATCCAGGCATTACTGGTTCTGGCCGTGCTGGCCAGCCTCAACTGGATCCACGAAACACAAACTGGCTGGATGCAAGCGCCCTACATCCTCGCGGTATACGCGGTCGCTGCCATCGTGCAGCAAAAGTTCTGGCGCGCCGCGTGGAATGCCCTGGACAGCGAAGAGGAAATCACCCATGACTAAATTGATCGGCCTGACTGGCCCGGCCGGTAGCGGCAAAGACACTGTCGCCGATTTTCTGGTGGCTAAGCACGGCTTCACCAAGCTCGCTTTTGCGGACAAGCTGCGCGCCGAAATTTGCGACGCATACGATGTGCCGGTGCAGCTGCTACTGGAGCGCCAGACCAAAGACACGCCGCTACCCAAGCTCGCCCTGGTTTATTGCCGCGACGAAGCGTTCATCGACTGGTTTCTACATACGGGTTACATCTACGGGAAGCATGGCGGCGGGTTAGCGCCCGCTCTCTTTACTCCGCACGCTCGCTCCCTCGGGAGACCATGCAGGCATGGGGCGACTACCGCCGCGCCACGAACCCCCACTACTTCATCGATGCCATGCAAGACCGCCTTGATGTACTGCCCGGCCGCGCCGTTGTGATCAGCGACGTGCGCGTAAACCCGGGCGAGCTCGCCAACGTGGCCAACGCCGAAGCGCACTTTGTGCATGCCCTTGGCGGTGAAATCTGGCAATTGACCCGGCCCGGTCATGGCCACGGTGGCCACGCAACAGAGCATGCGTTCGCACGCAATCTGATTGATCGCAATGTCATGAACTACGGAACGATCGAGACCCTGCATCGCCAGGCTGATCTGTTCGTCACGGCGGAGGTCGTCTAATGGACAAGCAATCGGCAATTGCAAAAAATCCGCAAATGCATGGCGCTGGCGAAGGGCGGCAATGCAAACGAAGCCGGCGTGGCACTGCGCCAGGCCCAAGCGTTGATGGAGAAATTTGGCGTTGATGACGCGACTTACTTGCGGCCGAAGTCACGGAAATGAGCACCCCGTCAAACGCGCGCAAAAAACCCGGCCCGCTGGGAAAGTTATCTGGCGTCCACCATTGGCAAGGCGTTCGCATGCGACGCCGTCCACAGCCATACGCGAGGAAAACCCGGGGCGTGGCTCTTCATAGGGCCGGCTATCCAGGCAGAAATTGCAACCTACGCGTTTGCAGTTCTTAACAGAAAAAAATCAAATTAGCGAGAACGGAATTGCTCCGATCACCGCTGTGCGCCCGGCTCCGTCCAAGGCGCAAGACGGCGCGAGCGATTTGTTTTGCGAGCAATTCGTCGTGGGCCTGCGCGAGCACGTGCGTGAATTCGCCGGCACCCAGCAGACCGATGCGATTGCTGCATACAAGGCGATTCATTACCCCGTGCGCGGCCTGCTGGACCCAAAGGATCGCAATGCAGAGCGCGAATTAAGCAGCGCCGACTATGCAGCGGCCCGTTCCGGCCAAGAGGCTGGCCGCCAGGTGCGTTTGTCTCAAGCCGTCGGATCATCTGCGGAAAAAGCCGCCGCCCTTATGCACCAGCTAACCCTGGAGCATCGGTCATGAGCGCCGCTCTCGACACAGGGACAGCAATGAACGTCTGCCTTCAAGGCGATTGCCGCGACGTGATGCGCTCTCTTATTGAGGCTGGTGTTCGCGTTCAATGCATTGTCACAAGCCCGCCTTATTGGGGGCTGCGCGACTACGGCATGCCCGGCCAGCTCGGCATGGAGCCCACCATTGGCGACTTCATCGCGAACATGGTCGAGGTTTTCGACCTCTGCAAAGAGCTGCTCACTGACGATGGCACGCTCTGGTTGAACATGGGCGACAGTTACGCCGGCAGCCGCAGCGGCCCCGACTCGGGCAGCACACTGGAAGGCAGCAGGCGCAATCAGAACGCGGCCAAAGCAGCGCGCATGTCCATGGTTGCATCTCGCCGACGCGATGACGCAATCATCCCGCGTAGCGATCGCAAGGTCGACGGACTCAAAGCCAAAGATCTTATTGGCCAGCCTTGGCGTCTCGCGTTTGCGCTTCAAGAGGCGGGCTGGTGGCTAAGGCAGGACATTATCTGGCACAAGCCCAATCCGATGCCTGAGAGCGTTGCCGACCGCTGCACGAAAGCTCACGAATACTTGTTCTTGCTAACTAAGTCCGAGCGGTACCACTTTGATCAGCGCGCCATTGCCGAGCCGGTGGCCACCAGCACTGCTGTCCGAGTAGCCCAGGAAATTGATCAGCAAACGGCTCAATCCGCGCGAATGGCGGAGCAAGAAAAAAACGGCCGATGCGGGCCGTTGGCGCGGCCGAGATCCGGAACAAGCGAAGCGTCTGGTCGGTACCCACTGCGCGGTCTGCCGGTGCCCACTTTGCTGTTATGCCTGAGGCGCTGGTCATTCCGTGCGTACTTGCGGGATCGCGAGCGAACGACATCGTCTTCGACCCCTTTATGGGCACAGGCACGGTCGCGCACGTCGCACAACAACTCGGCCGGCGCTGGTTAGGCGCTGAGCTAAACCCTGAATATCTGGCGCTGCAGCCGGATCGCACCCGGCAACATGGCCTGGCACTGGAGCCGCATGAGCAAAACGAAATCATCGGCCGGACTCGCGGCCACGGACTGGCAACGTGCGTTGAAACAAACGCGGCAGGCCAAGCCCGCCAGCCCCATCGAAACAGCCGAACAACGCGCGCGGCGACTGGCACGCTGGAACAACGAAGACCGGGCCATCGAGCGCCAACACCGTGAGGTATATCAATGACCGTTACAACTGCTACCTTTTGTATAACAAGCGTGTCAGTTCATCAATGCAAGCGCGCGAAAAGGCCGGGGGCGTGATGGACACGCAGATGCTTTGGCTGGAAGCCGACGAGCTTCGTCGGCTTGTGGGCTACAAAAAACAAATCTCGCTTGTGCCGATGGCTTGACGCAAACCGCGTGCCGTTTCTGCTCAATAGCATGGGCTTTCCACTTGTAAGCCGGAAGGCCATCGAGAATGCCATGTGCGGCTTGCCGCTGACTACCGACGAACACGCTAAAGAGACACCAAGACAGATCAACGTCGGTCAGTTGTCACTTGTGGCCTCACGCAACAAGAAATCATGAGCCGAGCCCGATCTAAAGATAGACACCTACCTGAACGGATGTATTTGAAATCCGGGCGTTATTATTTTGTGACCCCGGAAAACAAATGGGTGGGCCTGTCTCGCGATTACACCGATGCACTTCGAAAATATGCTGAGCTGGTGACGCCTTGCCAGGCAAACGTGGCCACCGTAGCCGGCATCATCAATAAATATCTAGCCGACAACACCGAATTGACGCTGAAAACGCGGACAGAATACGAACGCTACTCGCCTTTGCTGCAGGCCGCCTTCGACGGCTTTGCTGCCGCAGAAGTAGAGCCTCATCACGTGTGGCAGTACCTGCAGAGCCGAAAGCAGCAGGGAGCCCCCGTCAGCGGGAATCGGGAAAAGGCATTGTTGTCCGCTGCATTTTCCCATGCCATGCGGCATGGCATTGTTAAAAGCAATCCTTGCCGAGGCATTGGCCGAAACAAGGAACGCCCCCGTGACAGGCTGGTTTCAGACGATGAGCTGGACCGGTTCCTGAAATTCGCCAGAGCATTAAAGATCGGCGATCTGGCGGTTCATAAAGATCCTTCGCGTGCGCGGAAACGGGTGGCAGAAGAACCGCTTTATAGTGCCCAGCTGGTCGCGGCCGTTGTCGAGATCGGCTACTTGACCAGCCAACGGCGGCAAAGCCTTTTAGCAGTTACATTAGCCGACATTTCCGAGAGCGGTATTCTCTTCCGGCAGCAGAAGACCGGCGTACAGGTGGAAGTCCAATGGACACCGCGCCTGCGCGCCGCGGTGTCTGCAGCAAAGGCATTGCCGCGTCCGGTTCGCAGCCTGGCACTTTTTTGCGCGACACGATGGTCAGCCCTATGCAGTTGAAGGCTTCAAAACGCTGATCCAACGCGTGATGGCTGCATGGGTTGCAGCGGGCAATATTCGTTTTACGCTACATGACATGCGCGCGAAGGCGATAACCGCCAAGCTGGATCGTGGCGAGGATCCCAAGAATATCTCGGGACACCGGTCAGACCATGCCATTAACAGCACCTACGATCGCCGGCGCGTGCGACGGGGCACGGCGAACGAATAGCGTAAAAAAACAAGAAGCGAGGACGAATCCTCGCTTTTTTTCATCTTTCCTCACGGGGCGTGCCCTGCAAAAAAATCTTCTAATAAGTGCGTTTTGCCACACGGAATTGCTTGCTCACGGGCTTTCCGGACTTCAACCATATTAGAGGGGTCACTTTGATAAAAGCGATATTTATCAGAGCGTTATTTTGATTACAGCACCTGACTTGTAATCAGGGGGTCGCGAGTTCGATTCCTGCCGGCGGCACCAGAAATAATGCAGTTGATTCAAATAGTTATGCTTAAGGCCATCTCCGCGAGGAGGTGGCCTTTTTTGTTTGGGCTCGCTCTGCTGGCTGCAACAATAACCCGGTCTGCGTGCCGCTTAGCCATCGTCACTGCCGCCCCGGCATTCCGCCACGACTCGTGTAGCCACAGACGATGCAAGGGGCATGATCCGTCGATACGGCGTCAGGCAAGCTACTAACTTTTGCCTGCATCTTTCCCTCCATTGACTATTGTTTACCCGGTAAACATTTTTTTGTTTACTTGCGCAGACAGCAATCATTGAACCGGAGAGATTTAAATGTCCAGACTTGCCAAAGTATCCGCCGCCCTGTTGTTGCTGGCGGCAGCCTCTGCCCACGCCCAGGTCCTGACCGCCAACACCGAAATCAAATTCACGTGGTCGTTCACGCCAGACTTGACCACGGAAGGCGCGCCCAACGTGGTGTGGAACAATGACGGCACGTACCACACGGGCGGACCCGACAGCATCACCGATGTAAGCGGCGATACAACTCTTAGTTACCAACTTGACGCAAACGCGCTAAGCGGCAGCTTTGATGTGACCTATACAAGTACCGGGGGAAGTACTCAGCTCGCCAGCGGGGTCCAACAGATCCTGCATACCGGCGGCAAAGCAGGGAAAGTAACGCTGACTTATCAAGTTAACAGCACACTAACCGGCACAGCGGCGCCCGGCGACCATCCTTGGGGTGAGGTTCTGTTGTCGGGCTACGTACCCAATGGATGGGTGGAAGGGATCGATATCGACTTCCCCAACGGCTCAATCGGCACCTTTTTTACCGCTCAATGCGGTGGAACAGGGCGGGTGGGTGTTTGATGTGCCAGCCCTGAACCAGAGTAGCGACAAGTACACCTTCGGCGTTTCGTCCTCGCAGTGGTTTCAAGCGGCCGACCCGGTGCCCGAACCAGAAACCTGGGCGCTGCTGGGACTGGGCCTGGTCGCCACCGCAGCACGGATGCGCCGTCGCAAATAACCGGGGCCCGACTGTTGCGCCGCAGGCTGGTCATCGCGTTTAAAAGCGGGATGACTGGACCGGATTGTGCTGCTGAGCCGGCATCCGGCCCAAGCGCCCAGCCGGACCAACGATAGCGAAGACGTCTGCCCGGCCGCTGCAAGGCTAGACCCAAACACAAGGCCCTGATGGGAGTCAGGGCCTTGTGTTTTCTGCGGTGCGGTCAGGGTCGCCTGGTGCCACGCCGAGTGCGGCGCACGCAGCGCCCTTCCAGTCAGTATTTATTTGCAGGCAAACACCGCAATGCCCGCATACGGGGCAGTGCCGACGACGCTTTCCACGGTGCCACCAGCGTGTAACCGCCTGCGACGCCTTCTGCCACGATCAGGCCGGCGGTAGTGCCATTCCCCCCGCCCAGGAGTTGCCCCCAGTTGGCCGGGTTGTCCGCTGCAGCGTGGCGGCACCGCTGATGGTCACGCGCGCTTTATCGGCGCCCACCAGCGCCAGCTGCACCTCGCATTCGCCACGCCGGCATTGATATTGAGCTTGGCGGTGCCTGTCATGCTGCCTTTCGCCTTGTTGCTCCAAGGGGTAGTGAAATTGGGGGCGCAAGTGAGGACGGCGTTGGCGCCGAACGACGATATCTTGTTGTAGGTCACATAGCTTATGCCGTCGCCGATGGCGCGGGTATCCCCCTTCAACGTGTACGTGCCATCCAGCCATTGACCCAAGGCAAACTGGGCCGTACTGGCGACATCAGTGACCCGGGTCTGGGTCGAAATGGTGTAATCGCCGAGCGCGCGGTAGCCGCCTGCGGCGTCCTGCGCCGCGGTGCTTAACACGCCCATGCTGAACAGATTGCCGGACAGCAATAGATAGCCCGCATTCTTACCCGGCACAAACGGTTGCACGACCACGGGCTTAGGCGTGGGCTTAGGCGTGGGTTTGACCACAGTGACGTTATCGTTATCGCCGCCGCATGCGGACAAGGCAAGCACGCCCACGGCCAGCAAGGACAAACGCAAAGCACGAACATTCAGAATCATGGGAATTCTCTTGAGATTTGCCGCCGCCTTGCAGTGCCAGTTGTGCAAGTCGGAGGGCGGAACACGGGAGCCTCTGCCATATCCCGCGTGGGCCCGGGCTGCCTGTGAGCACAGCGCAAACCGGTGCCGGGTGAGCCCGGTCTTCCCGCAGGACGAGGAAGGCTAACAAGGGCGTGCGGAGGGGTATTTAAGGTAATTCTGAAAAAAATTTCTGGCCGGGTCTGGCAGCTGTTTTTTTGCCTGGATTGCCCTGGTGCTTGCATTCGCCCAGCGGCGGCGTAAACAAGGATGCCATCGTGTTGTTGCGTATCCGTCGCGTCATCGCAACGCAACACAAGGCAACATTGACGTAAGTCGTTACGTCCTCATTAATAAGCGCCAACGCATCCGTTCGTGGTGCTTTACGCAAACCGTGTCAACCGCTGTAGCCAGCGTCCTTGAACAAGGCGTTGGTCGTGTACCCAGAGGCGCAAAAGCGCCCGTTCGATATCAAATCAACTTATGGATGGAGATGTTTATGAAGCGCATCAACCGGATGGCATGGGCCATCCTGCCCGCAGCTTTGGCTGCGTCGTACGCCCTGGCCGCCTACCCGACCTGGCAAGACGGTGGCACCTACACCGTTGGCACTATCGTTTATTACAACGGCCACGATTACAAAGCGCTGGTCACGCAAACGGATTACGCCGGCGCAGGCTGGAACCCGGCCGCCACGCCTAGCCTGTGGCAGGATCTGGGTGCGGATACCGGCGGCACACCGACACCGACGCCCACCCCGACA
>BBFD01000006.1 GCA_001313065.1 Silvimonas sp. JCM 19000 | reverse complement strand
CGCTGGGTGGCCGCGCCGGGAGCGCCGTGGCGTCGCATCCACGTTAAAGGCGGCCTGGATTTATGCGGCAACAATTGCGCCAACAGCGGCAGCGGCTACATCAGTGACAGCCGCATCGACAACCAGATGATTGCCGGACCGGGCCAGCAATGGTTGAGCCGCAATTCCTTGTGGGGCGCGTGGCCGAATATGAGCGGCAATGTGGTGTTTGTCGGCAATGTGTCGCCGCCGACCACGCCGGTGTGGCCTGCCGCGTTGTACACCAGCGTGACGCGCACCCCGGTCATGCGGGAAAAAAACCATTTCTGACCATCGATACCAGCGGCAATTACAGCGTGTTTGTGCCGCCACTGAGCAGCAACAGCAGCGGCACCAGTTGGGCCTCGGGCACGCCGCAAGGCACCGCCATCCCCATTGCCAATTTCTTTGTCGCCCTGCCTGGCGTGACGGCCGCGCAACTGAATGGCGCGCTGGCGCAAGGGCTGCATCTGCTGTTTACGCCGGGCGTGTACCACCTGAACCAGACGCTGCATGTGAGCAAAGCCGATACCGTCATCCTTGGCCTCGGCCTGGCCACGCTGGTACCGGATACCGGGCTGGATGCGATGGATGTCGATGATGTGGATGGCGTCAAGATCGCTGGCTTGTTGTTTGATGCCGGGCCGGGCAATTCGCCCGTGTTGCTGAAACTGGGCAGCACCAGTCTGGGCCACTCGGCCGACCCCACCTCTTTGCATGATGTGTATTTTCGCGTGGGTGGCACGGCCAATGCAGCCGCCACCACCAGCCTGACCATCAACAGCGGCAACGTCATCGGTGACAACGTCTGGCTCTGGCGCGCCGACCACGGCACCGCCGCCAATATCACCGGCTGGACCAGCAACACCGCCGCCAATGGCGTGATCGTTAACGGCGCCGACGTCAGCCTGTATGGCTGAACGTCGCCAACTACCAGCAATATCCCGTCCAGTGGAATGGCGCGCGCGGCCATGTGTACGGTTATCGCGGCGAAAGTCCCACCGACATGCCGGACCAGGCATCATGCAAGACGGTGAGCAAAATGGGTACGCGGATTACACGGTGGCCAGTAGCGTGCTGACGCACGAGCTGTGGGGCGGCAGCGTATATTGCGCATTCGCGGCCGACACGCCCATCAAACAGGCCATGGCATTCAAAACGCCCAACAATTCGGGCGTGACGTTCAAACACTTGAGCACGCAATGCCAGAACACCAAGGGCGAGATCAGCCACATCGTTAACAGCAGCGGCGATAGCGCCAACACGGCCAAACCACTGGCGACGCTGACGCAATTTCCGTAACGCGCGCGCCGATCTGCCCGGGCCGCCGCTGCACATAACAACAACATCGAGACCTTGCTGTGACCGCATCTCATCTGGCCTGGCTGATCTGCCTGATTGCCACTGCCGGCGTCATCCTGCGCCCGCTGCGCTGGCCCGAAGCCGTATGGGCTTGCGGCGGTGCGGCGCTGATTGTGCTGCTGGGCTTGCTGCCCATTCCCGCGGCCCTGCATGCCATTGGCGAAGGCACCGATGTGTACTTGTTTCTGATCGGCATGATGCTGTTATCAGAAATCGCCCGGCGCGAAGGTCTGTTTGACTGGATTGCCGCCTATGCCGTCAACCACGCGCGCGGCTCCACGACGCGCCTGTTTGTGCTGGTGTATGTGCTGGGCGTGGGCGTCACCGCTTTGCTTTCCAACGATGCCACGGCGGTGGTGATGACACCGGCCGTATTTGCCGTGGCGCGCAAAGCCAACGCGCCCGCCTTGCCGTTGCTGTTGATCTGCGCTTTGGTGGCCAACGCCGCCAGCTTTGTGTTGCCGATTTCCAATCCCGCCAACCTGGTTTTATACGGCAACCATATGCCGCCGCTGGGGGCGTGGTTGCGCAGCTTTGCGCTGCCGTCCTTGCTCGCCATCGTGGCGACATTTGCCTTGCTGTGGTTAACGCAGCGGCGGCAACTGGGCGGACGCTGCAATCAGGCGCCGCAGATTCCACCACTGAGCAGCCACGGCCGGGTGGCACTGGCCAGCATCGTGGTCACTGCACTGGTGTTGCTGGCAGTGTCGGCGCTGGATATGCGATTGGGCCTACCCACAGCCATCCTTGGCTTGCTGACTTTAGTGTTTGTGTGCACGCAACAACGCAGCGCGCCATGGCCGATATTGCGTGATATTTCGTGGAGCGTTTTGCCCTTGGTGGCCGGTTTGTTTGTGCTGGTGCAGGTGCTCGACCATACCGGCGTTATTCAGGCCCTTGCCTCCTGGCTAGTCACACAAACCCAGACCAACGCCCCACGCGCCGCCGCCTTCGCCGCCGCCGCCGTAGGCTTGGGCAGCAATGCAATCAATAACTTACCGGCAGGATTGATAGCCAGTTCTAGCTTGACGCAAGCGCACAGCCTGTCCGCCGTGGTGGATGCAGTGCTGATTGCAGTCGACCTGGGGCCCAATCTTTCAGTCACCGGTTCGCTGGCGACCATTTTGTGGCTAGGCGCGTTAAGGCGAGAAGGCATGAGCGTCAGCTTCTGGCAGTTCTTTAAAGTGGGCGTGGTGGTGATGCCACCCGCGCTACTGCTGGCGGTGGGCGCGCGATTGTGGCTCGGCCAGTTTTGAGGAGCACACGGTAGCGGAACAATCCGCTTTGCCGCGCCGCCCCGCGCTTCTACACTGATCGCCCTTCACTATTGCGCGAGTCCGACTTATGGCCTCTCTCGAATTGCCGCACCAACTTGCGGCCGCCGTCGCATTACGCGAAAGCGGTGCAACTGCGGCCGCGAATCAGGCGCTGGTCGAACTGGCGGCGCAATACCCCGATCACGCTACCGTGCAGTACCAATGCGCGTGGAGCTTTGATGTTCTGGGACTGGAAAGCCAAGCGGTGCCGTACTACCAACGCGCGCTGGCCGGCACCTTGACTGCGCCCGACCGGCACGGCGCATTCATCGGTCTGGGCAGCACCTTGCGCACACTGGGGCGCTATGCCGAATCGGCCACCGTCTTTGAGAATGCGCTAGTCGAATTTCCCGACAACGCGGCACTGCGCGCGTTTTACGCGATGACGCTGCACAACCTGGGACGGCATGCGCAGGCGATACAGCTGTTGCTGCACACGCTGGCCGATACCAGCGCCGACGCGGAAGTCATGCAATATTGCAAGGCGCTGCATTTTTTACGCGCCGCAACTGGATCGAATCTGGTCCTGACCCGCGCGCAACCCGGCAGTGACGCCCGTTATTGCCCTGCCCGATCACTGTCCCGCCAACACGGCCTGATGCCGCTTCCGGAAGGCGCTGGGCGCCTCGCCTTTGACGCGCGCAAATTGGCGATTGAATAAAGACAAGTTGCTATAGCCCACCGCATTGGCTACAAGCGCAATCGGCCGCGCGCTGGAAATCAATAACGAACAGGCGCGGCCGATGCGCAAGCGGGTGACGTAATCCACCAGCGTCGTGCGGGTATGACGCTTGAACATACGATGCAAACCCGACGTGCTGACACAGGCCAGTTGCGCCATCGCCGTGGCGCTGATCGGCTCGGCAAAATGTGTGTGCAGATGCTGCAACACGCGCGCAATGCGCGGCTCGGCCGACAACTGGGCGGGATCATCGCGCGCGATATTCGAGAGCGGCGTGGCAGCATGGTCCAGCGACAGCGCGTGCAAGACTTCCAGCAGCAATAACAATCGCGCTGCGGGTGTCGCGCCGCGCATCTTGATCATTGCCTGCGCCACCGCCATTCGGGTGGCTTCACCGAAGCTGAGCCCCTGCGCGGCACGCGCCAGGATGCCTTGCACCGGCTGCAATTCCGGCAATGAGCGCGTTAGATTACTGATCCACTCTCGCGTAAACCACACCACTAAAGCCACATGCGGCTGACTGCCATCAATGGCCTCACGCGATAACCAGCTGTGCGGCATACCCGGCCCCACCAACACCAGATCGCCATCGTCGTAAGGTTCCACGTCATCGCCAATATAACGATAGCCACGGCTGTTGAGCGTCAACGTTAATTCGTATTCCGGATGGTGATGCCATTCGAACGGGATGCCGTCGTCCAGACGCCGGTCCAGAAACGCCCACGACGCACCGGGGTCGGGAATGATGGCTTCAAAAAAAATGCACGCATGGCGGCCCCGTTGTTGATGCGATATCACTACAAACGCCCGAATAGTATCAGTGCCAGCGCCTACCTGTACGTGCCGCAAGTCAGCGCCATCCGCAGAATAGTGCTTCCACAACAAGGCGTTGGAGACACACATAATGAATATCTACGCACCGGCCATCGCGCCCGCCACCGACGCGGACGGCCATGGCAGCCACCCTGCGCCCGCGGCGCCACCACCCAGTTGAAAGACATCAAAAAGACCCGCCCACTGCGCGTGTTAAGCGCAGCCGATTGGCAGCACTGGATCAGCAAAGGCTATGTGATCGTGCGCCAGGCAGTGCCGCAAGACCAGGTCGATGCCGTGGTCGAGATGCTGTGGCAATTCCAGGAAATGGACCCGAACGATGACAGCACCTGGTACAAGCCGCAGCTGCGTGATCACAAAATGAAAGAGCTGAACAATACCGGCATGGTCGAGGTGTACAACCACCCGTCCATGTGGGCCACGCGCCAGCATCCGCGCGTTTACGACGCCTTTGTCGATATCTGGGATCGCGAAGATCTATGGGTGGCGGTCGACCGCGCCAACCTCAATCCGCCCAACAAAGGCGCGCGCGCCGCGGGCAAGATCAATGGCTTTGTGCACTTTGACGTAGATGTGTCGCAGCGCCCCCTGCCGGTGGCCGTGCAAGGCGTGCTGTCGCTGAAAAAAACAGGACGCAGAGACCGGCGGCTTTCAATGCCTGCCCAGCATTTTTTGCCGAAATTGAAGACTGGTGGAGCAAGCAGCCGCCGGGCTCGAACCCGTTTGCACCCGACATCACCGGCCATGAGCTGGTCAATACAGAAATGGAACCCGGCGACTTACTGATTTTTTAATAGCTTGCTGGCACATGGCGTGCGCCCGAACCGTTCTGAGAATCGCGTGCGCATGGCCAGTACATTTCGATGTTCCCCGCGGATTACGATAACGAGCCGCTACGCCAGGCGCGCATTCATACCTGGGCTGCGCAAACGCATCCGCTGGGCGATGCCTTTCCGGGCGATCCGCGAGAATGGGAGAAACACCATTCCGCCGTGGCGCAGCTGAATCCGCTGGGCCGCAAATTATTGGGGCTGGATCGCTGGTAATCGCCCCCACGCGGGCCGTGGCCTGCCCGTGAGCCAACGTTTTCCTGCGCCCAAGGAAACATTTACGCCGACCGATCTGTTTACAGGCTTGGTCGGCGTTTTTTTATTCCGCAGGCATATCTGCAAGGCGCGGGCATCTTTATCAGATAAGACCAATTTCGATGATCGTAATCTCCAACCCGAATATCCCCAATTAAAAAAACCTGCAACACCTGAAATGCGGCAATTATTCCAGCAAATAAGGAATCATACTCATCTCCAACTGGTGTAGATTTTTTTTAAGACACGGCAATGCGATTGCCCACAAATTGCGATCGGGGCTGAAGCCACATTCGACCCGCTACCAGAAGAAGGCGCTGTTAAATACTGAACCAAACTGAACCTGTTATCACCATGACAAAACGCTCTCTATCAAAGATAAACAGAATGAAGCTGGCGTTGGTAAGGGCATGGTGTTATCTGCAACCGCGAAATGAAAAAATATCGGCATTCCTTATTCAATGGACACTCATAGGATTTTTTTGCTGCAGATTTTGGCCCTGACGCCATTTTTTTGATAAGCGGCACATTAGATGTGGGCAATAACGCTCTCGACATGTCGAAGAAAGAAATTATCGATGACGCATTCTATATTTTGCTGTGGGCGCCTTTGGTGGAAACCATTGTTTTTCAATTAGCTGCTACGAATTGAGTAAAAAAATTCCTGCGCAAATTTCAATACTGCGTGCTATCGGCTTTGCTGTTTGGCATGGCCCACCTTGCAACAGGAATGCAATCAGCGATAAGTGCAACGGCGGCTGGAATGGTGTGGGCATATAGCTATGCCACCTGGCGAGATGCCTCGGTATTCAAAAGCTTGTGCATAACCTGGGCGCTGCACGCGATCAGAAACGGCCTTGCCCTGACTATCGGCTTTTTTAGCAGCAGATTGATAGCTGATCTGTGCAAATCGGGCAGCGCGAATCCGCTGCATTTCAGGAGAACCACCATGCGGGAATTAAGCAAAGAAGAAATCACAAAAATGGGCGGGGGTGGCATTGCCTGGCAACGCATGCGCTCCAGTGCTATATCGAAGATTGCCGTTATGCGCGCAGGCCCGGCAAATCGCCGGGCTATAACGGTGGCAGTGGTCGCAGTTTACTTAATGGTGCGGGACCGGGTTTTGGCGGATATGGCGGGAACGTGACAGGCGCCGGTGGAATTAACGGACGGGCGTGCTAATGCGCAGAAGGCGGGCCTTTTGCGAACGCAAATGGCCGCTGCGCCATGAAAATATGAGAAAGCTAATTCTTGTAATTATGGTGATTTCTACATACACATATGCAATCCCGCAGCGTGACGACCCGGACAAGATTGCGGCTGCCCTCTCTGGCGTAACGCTATATGGCATGTCGTTGTCGGGCTTTATTGCGCATGAACTACCAGGAAAAAATCATCTACGACAGAATCATGAAAAAACAAAAAAAACGCCCTCGCCGTTTTCAGCGCTGTCATGCAAGATAAAAAAAACGCCACGCCTGAGGCAAAAGCATTTGCATTGTGCGGCATGCAGGCATTGCACGCCCCTCAGTTCGGTCAATATCTGGCAAAACTAAAACAATCTGGCGATAAAATTTCCGTAATGCAAGGCGATGTGATGCTGCAAATGCGCGCCAGCGATTTCGCCACAGTCATCATTAACCATGGGTGCTTTTGACATATTCCAGCGCACTGCAAGTACAGGAAAGCGAGCAATCCGCATTTCCTGCAAGCGCCAGGCATATATAGCCCGCGCCAGCACGCCCTGTCGGCCCGCCGCGCTGCTCGCTTTCATCACGCCTGGCCGCGACATCCGTAAATCGCGGCTAGCCGGATGGGTTGTGTGATTAGCAGGCGTCATCGGAGCAATGGCGCAAGCCGAGAGGCGCGTTGAACTATTGTTTCGTTTGCCCAAGGGGGTATCGCGCCGCGCCAGTCTGTGCGCTGATTCCGTCGCACACGCAATCAGAACACGATAATCACGATAGACCCGGCCACAATCAGCCCGCCGCCCACCGCCACCGGCCACGTCAACTTCTCCCCCACAACAAGCACGCCCAACAAGATCGCGATCGCCACGCTCAATTTGTCGATGGGCGCCACCTTGCTCATCGGGCCGATCTGCAAGGCGCGGTAATAACACAGCCACGACAAACCGGTGGCTACGCCCGACAACAGCAGAAACACCCAGCTATAGGCCGGAATGGCCCCCGGCTTTTGCCACTCGGCGCGTAAGGACAGAATGCCGGCGGTGACGATCAGAATCACGATGGTGCGAATAAAGGTGGCGAAGTTCGAGTTGACGCCAGTTACGCCCAACTTGCCGAACAAGGCCGTCAAAGCGGCAAAGAAGGCTGAGCCCAAGGCAAACCAGACCCAGGCGGGGAAGAGTTTCATGCAAGGCTCCCTGGTGTAATGCGCGGCCACTGCGATCCGGCATCGTGTCACCGACAGCGTGCGCTGGTCTGCATTATTGATGCAGCAGCTTTGCCGATACTTAGCAGCTGGAACATTTTGCTGCGCGGCTGACTGCGCTGCCTTTACCAGAGGGGCCTCGTTTCGGATGAGAATTTTCTCGATTTCTAATTAATATAATTGCGCATTTCTGCAATCGAAATCCAATACCGCTGCTTGCGGAAATTGGCGCAGTTCAATAACAGATTCGTCCAAATATTCCCGCAAATTAAAAAAAACCAAGTACCGCAAAAGTAGGTGTAAATTTTTTTGCCGAAGCAATCGATGCGATTGCTCCGAAAAGACTTTATCGTTCACGACGATCGGCCCGCCTCGGAAAAAAACCGTCCATGCCTAATGCAAGCCTACCTTCCCACAGCAGCGAGAAACCACCGGGTTGGCGCGATGTTATGCGCACTTTGGGTAATTACATTATCGCGACCGTGATGTGCTATATGGTGGTCCAGAATTTTTTTTCGCGCGCTCGATTATTTCTACCCGCAACCCGAACAACAAGTGGGCGAAGCGAATAAACAGAAATTCGACTCCGCACTCATTGATCAATTGGCCAAAGTCACGATCTATAGCATGTCAGATATTGGCTTTGCCTCGCAGCCTTCGGCCGGCAAGAAAATCTACGATCAGATTTTTTTTCGCCGGGAGCAAGCATTCCAGTCCTTTAAAGCAATTCTCGACAGCAATATAGCGACGCTGGAAGCTAAAGCCTTTGCCCTGTGCGGCGTAAAAGAATTGCGCTTCGACCATTACCTTGTTTATCGAGACATATACGCTTCATCCAGGGGCAGTGTGTCCTATATGCATGGCGACGTAATGGAGTGGATTCCGGCAATAAAGCTGGCATCAAATATAGATGAGCACGGCTGCGTTTAATGGCGAATGGCGCAGCACCACCGAGAGGAGGAATTATGCGCGAATTGAGTCGTGACGAAATTCAACAAATAGGCGGTGGCGGCGCCCAGGCGTGGCTGGACCCACTAATGGGCGTGACCAAACAGGCCCGTCGTGTCGCCCGCTCCACAATCAATAAAGCCAGGGCGCAGAAAGGTCCAGCACATCATTTGGCGGCAAATTCAAATCGGCTGCACCAACGCGCTTCGAAACATTAAAAAACCAACCCAAAGTGTTTGCTATTCGCCCACGACAAGAAGCATTTCAGAGGCAGCAGCATAGATGAATGAAAACACCACCCCTGCCGTGGAGGCATCAACTGCACTCAGCACAAAAGCTTGCGCAGCTCTCAACGCGTTTGCCCGTGCCGGTCTTGCGTTTATCGGATTGTGGTTTTTGGCACAGGGAGCCTATGACCGCTGGCGGCCGGAACCACCTGCGGCACAAAGCACCGATTACTGCGGGCCACCGGCCTACTACGGGACTAATCGCGGCACAGGGGCTGGCCCGGGGCATGGTGGCTATGGCAGTGATGTGACCGGTGCTGGCGGGGTTAATGGTAGTCGTTGAATTGATAAAACGGGCTTAAGCGGGGAGTCCATGTTTTTTAATAATTGCTATCGACCCGGCTCTTGCGCGGTTCAGAAAAGCAGCGGCAATGATCTTACCCGGGCGACTCCTCGACTTGTGTATGGCGTTTCAGCAACGACGGTCGCGTGGATGCCGCTAGGCTCTTAATGAGCAATTAGATCGGGCAGCGCGAATCCGCTGCATTTCAGGAGAATCACCATGCGTGAATTGACTCATGTGGAAGTATTGCAAATTGGCGGCGGAGGAAATGTAGCAGAGTAGCAATAGGACTCGTACGAGGGGGAGTTCGCCTGCTGGATAATAGCAGTCGCGGAATCACGGCATATCAAATTGGCAAATGGATAGCCTCAGGGTACAAAAAAATCATACCCCGCATAACGGCCTGCCGAAGGCGACGCTCGGCTCGGGTTATGGCGGCTATGGCCAGAACAGCGGGCGGATTCAAGTCCATATCCACGGGCAAAGCAAATAGCTGAAATGAGGGGCGCTACCGCCCCTTTACCTTGTTGTTTTGGCATTTTCTGATTAGAAATGAAAGCACTTTACAGCGCTAAACTTATACAAAATTCAATCTGGGACAAGCTCTATTCATGGCGCGGACGATCAAAATCTATTTTCTTGATCAAATGCATCATAGCCGCCCTGATTCTCAGATTTATATTCGCAATTTTTTTGCCGATCTTATAGGCATTCCAGCGGAGATAGGGCGGGGTAATATGACCACGCTATCAGATGAAGAACTCAAGTCCGAGCTCTTCGATATTGTTATTTTTTGCGCCGGTCATCGAGACCCTACTCACTCAGCAATTAATCTATGAGGCGTTAAAAAAGATATTTAAATATCTCTTTCATCCTTCTAATCTCTGCGGCCATTTTCGGAGCCATCCATTTTCAGTATGGACTCTATTTCATGATTGAAGCGTCCGGCACCGGCGCGGTGTTGAGTTACACCTATATCGCATGGCGCCCCGAATCTAAAAGCCAGGCGTTCTGGATGACGGTAGCGCTGCACGCCTTATTAAACGGGATCGCCGTTACCGTGGGCCTTTGCTTTAACGATTAGTGCACGCAGCCATTTTCAAGTCCCGCGTAATCCAGATGGGAACGCTATGTCCGCGCCCGAAACACCTCTCTATCGCCAAGGTTATCTCGACGCTCAGCGCGCCCGATTGGACGGCGTCATTTTGATCCCCGCCAGTCTGCCCATCATTGCCCTGGCGTGGGCCAGCATCACGCTGCTCGCCGCCTTGATCGCTTTTATCACCCTGGGCACTTATACCCGCAAAGCCAGACTGGATGGATTGGTCATGCCCTCGGCTGGCGTCATCAAAATCACGGCGCAAACCGAAGGCCGCATCGAGCAGCTATTTGCGGCTGAGGGCCAGACGCTCGCTAAAGGCGCCCCGCTCTATCAATTAAGCGGGGAGAAATACGACGGCAATCGCGTGGGGGCGTTGGCGGAATTGCGTTTATCGTTGGCGCGACAGCAAGAGATGTTGCGCGCTCAGCAACAGCAGCAAGCGGCATCGGTAAATGCGCAATTAACGGGTGCGCGCTGCGCCTGGTCAGTCTCAAGACTCAATTCGATAGCGCCGTTACTGCGCATGGACTAGCCGGACGGCAGGCCGAATTATTGCGCGCGTCGCAAGCGCCCTATGCCGAATTAGCTGAAAAAAGGATTTATCTCGGCACAGGATTGGCGGCAAAAGCAGATCGACCTGGCCGGCGCCGATGCGCGGGTGGAAGAAACCGCGCAATTGCGGCAACGGCTGGAACAGGAAATCAGCAGCGTACGCACTGAGCAAACCCGTCTGCAGCAAGATGGCCTGGTGCAGCAAACCGAACTGGCGCGCCAGTTGCAAAGTATCGGCCAGCAGCAAACCGAACTCGCCAGTCGCGCCCATAGCACGGTTACCGCGCCGATTGCCGGCACACTGGCTGCCGTCATGGCGCGGCCGGGGCAGATGGCTGCGGCAGGCGAGGCATTGGCCATCGTGGTCCCGGCTGGCGCGCAGATGCAGGTGGAACTGTATGCACCAAGCAAATCCGTCGGCTTTATCAAGATCGCGCCCGCGTCGGGCTGCGCTTTGCGGCGTATCCGCATGAAAAAAAATTTGGCGTGCAATACGGCAAAGTGCGGTCGATATCGCGGGTAGCGCTCACCCCTGCCGACGTCGTTTTACGCGCCCCGTTTTCCTGGCAAAGCAGGAGGCGCACTACCGTGTGGTGATCGCGCTGGAAAAAAAACCTGGCGTCACCGCCTATGGCCGCGAGGAACCATTGACTGCCGGCATGGCGGTGGCTGGTGATGTCGCGCTCGATACGCGCCGCCTGTATGAATGGGCGCTGGAGCCGCTGTGGAGCTTGCGCGGCAAATTATGAGCGAAGCGGAAAGCGTGGCACTGAACTGGAGCTGGCGGCGGCAACTGCCTGTGATCCGCCAGACCGAGGCAGCCGAATGCGGCGTGGCCTGCCTTGCCATGGTCGCGAGCTGGCACGGCTACCGGGTTGACTTGTCCAGCTTGCGCACGCGCTTTGGCGTCACCCAACGCGGCATGACCTTCGCCCGTCTGGTCGATTGCGCGGCGCAATTGAATCTGGCGGCCCGACCACTACGGCTGGAGATCGACGATCTGCCGCAACTCGCCACGCCATGCGTGCTGTATTGGGATCTCAACCATTTTGTGGTGCTGAAGCAGGTGCGCGGCCAACGCGTGGAGATCCACGACCCCGCGCGCGGCTGCGTCAAGCTGTCGCTGGCCGAGGTCAGCAAGCACTTCACCGGCATTGCGCTCGAACTGACGCCCACGCAAACCTTTGTGGCGCAGGACCAGCGACGGCGTATTCGCCTGCGCGAATTGATCGGCCGCACTGCGGGCCTTAAAGCCGCGCTGGCGCGCATCTTTGTGTTTGCCCTGGTACTGGAAGCGCTGGCACTGCTGGCGCCATTTCTCAATCAGATCGTGATTGATGAAGTGTTGGTCGCGCATGATCAAAATCTGCTGGTATTGATTCTGATCGGCATGGCCTTGTTGACCGCAACACAAACCTGATCGGGCTGGTGCGGGAATGGGCCACGCTCTCGATGGCCGTCAATTTCAATATGCAGTGGACCGCCAACGTCCTGCATCATCTGCTGCGGCTGCCACTGGCGTGGTTTGAGAAACGCCATGTCGGCGATATCAGTGCCCGCTTCGATGCGGTCGACACCATACAGCACACCCTCACCCACAGCAGCATGCAGGCGCTGCTCGACGTGCTGCTCGCGCTCGGCACGCTTGCCATGATGTTGCTATACAGCCCGAAACTGGCGGCCATCGCGCTGCTGGCGGCCGCGCTGTATGCGCTGTTGCGGGCGCTCTGCTTTGGCCCTTTGCGCCGGGCTGCGGATGCAACCTGGCAGGCCAGCACGCAGGAATCCAGCCATTTTCTGGAAAGCTTGCGCGGCATGCTAAGCCTGCGTGTCAACGCCGCGATTGCCCGCCGCGAAATGGCGTGGCGCAATCTGAATGTGGCGCGGCGCAATGCCCAACTGCATCAGAACAAGCTAGAGATGGCCTATCACGTCATCGATACGCTGCTGGCCAGCGTGGTCGCGGCCGCACCACCTGGTGGGGCGCGCAAGCGGTGCTGAGCAATGCGTTTTCGGTGGGCATGCTGGTGGCGTATATGTCTTTTCAAGGACGGTTTACCGCCAGCATCAACTCGCTGATCGACAAAGTCGCCGAATTCAAGATGCTGGCCGTCTACAACGAGCGACTGGCGGATATTGTGCTGACGCCGGTCTCAGCCCTGGAATATGGCGACGCCCTGCCCGACTCCGCCCATCTGGCGACGGATGCCGTGTTGGTCGATGTGAGCGCGGTCAGCTTTCGCTACGGTCCCGGCGAGCCCGACATTCTGCAAAACGTTAACCTGCAATTACGCGCCAACGAAATCGTCGCCCTGGTCGGCAGCTCGGGCGGCGGCAAAACCACCCTGCTCAAGCTCATCCTGGGCCTGTATCAGCCGATCAAGCAGCATCCGCGTACTCGGCCATGACAGCCGCCACGGCTATGCCAGCATTCGCGCGCAAATCGGCACAGTATTACAAGACGACGCGTTGTTCAGCGGCTCCATTCTCGACAACATCACCTTGTTTGCCGCCGACAGTGATGTGGCCTGGGTTCAGCAATGCGCAGCCCGCGCCCGCTTGCATGCCGAAGTCAGCGCCTTGCCGATGGGTTACCAAACCATGGTCGCCGAGTACGGCGCCAGTTTGTCCGGCGGACAGAAACAGCGCCTGCTCTTGGCGCGTGCCTTGTACAAGCGGCCGCGCTTGTTATTGCTGGACGAGGCCACCAGCCATCTCGATACCGATAAGGAGCGGCAGATCAATCAGATGCTGCGCGAGTTGGGCGTTCCAGTTTTGTTGATCGCACACCGGCCGCAGACCATCGCTTCTGCCGATCGGGTGCTGCAGCTTGCGCATGGGCAGATTGTGCAACAGCAGATTTAAATCCCGGCAGAATCCCCCGCCCAACCATCCGTCGGAAGCCGTTTACTGACGCGAGCATAAGACAATATCTGTTCTAAATTGACCGTACACTTAAATAAAACTTAAGGACGGTACTATGTCTTACTTTGTTCGCACCCTGTTTTCTGCGGCCTTGTTAAGCGCTTCGGCGTTGGCGAGTGCCAGTGTGCACTCGGCCCATATCGGCTTTGATATCACTTACGAGAACGGCGTCACCGCTGGCGCAACCACATATTACGGCGGCGGCAACGCCCAAGATGCTTCCAGCGACGTCGTTAATGGCCAATATGCGGCCTACGGCGGCGACGGCTCGTCCAGCACACGCGTAGAAACGTTAAGCAGCAGCGGCGTGCACACCGATATCGATGCAATCTCATATGGAAATGCAAGCTCTGCGGCCGGTGGCTCGCTGTTTATCCAGGCATTTACCGTGGGCACAGCAGGCGGCTGGGTGGACTTCAGTTATCAACAATCTATTTACTCGGATGCCAAAACCTGGCCCACGGGCAATCAATTTGTTGATACAGACCTGCACTTTGACATTCAGGCAGCCGGCAGCAGCGAATCAACGGGCTATCTGTTCGAGCCCAGCATTCCGCTGCTATCGGACCCGCCTGCCGGGCAAACTTTGTCCGACAGCAATTCGTTTCGCTACTTTATTGCCGGCAATGATGCGCCCACCACCTATTACGTTTATATCAATGCCATCCTGAATGCCAGCGAATACACCTACGACACCAACCCGCCCACTGGCCCGACCGATCCTCTGCCGGTGCCAGAACCCGAAACCTGGGCGCTGATGGGTATCGGTGCGGTAGCGCTGGTCGTGCGTGGGCGTAAACGCAGCCAGTGACGGTTCAGGTTTGACACCGATTTCCACACATAAAAAAAAGCCCGACCGGTTTAACCCGGTCGGGCTTTTTTGCTGGATGACTTAACGCTGCCGCTTACTGGCAGGCCTCGCAATCCGGATTGTCAATCGAGCAAAATTTGGCGTCGGTGGCGGGTTCAGCCATCACCGGCTCGTAGGCTTGAGTCTGGGCGCTGGCCACCACGGCCGGAGCAGCGGCGCTGGCGGCGGCGATGCCACCATCAACCGGCACCGAGTTCAGTTCGCCACCGCGGCCGGTCGATTTCTCAGCGCTGGAAGCCGACAAGGTGCGGAGATAGTAGGTGGTCTTCAGGCCACGCAACCATGCCAGCTTGTACAGATCGTCCAGCTTTTTGCCCGAGGCGCCAGCCATGTAGATGTTCAGGCTTTGCGCCTGGTCCAGCCACTTCTGACGACGCGACGCGGCTTCAACCAGCCACTTCGGTTCCATTTCGAACGCAGTGGCGTACTGTTCGCGCAGATCTTGCGGGATGCGATCGATGCGGGCCACCGAGCCATCAAAGTACTTGAGGTCGGAGATCATCACTTCATCCCACAGGCCGCGTTCTTTCAGGTCGTGCACCAGATGTTCGTTGATAACCGTGAACTCGCCCGACAGGTTCGATTTAACAAACAGGTTCTGATAGTCGGTTCGATCGAAGCATCCACGCCCACGATGTTGGAAATGGTCGCGGTCGGCGCAATCGCCAGGCAGTTGCTGTTGCGCATGCCGTACTTGGCGATGCGTTCGCGCAGCGGCGCCCAGTCCAGTTTTTTCGCTGGTATCCACTTCCAGATAACCACCGCGCTCTTCCGCCAGCAACTGGTTGGAATCTTGCGGCAGGATGCCACGATCCCACAGGCTGCCCTTGTAGCTCGGGTAGGTGCCGCGCTCTTCCGCCAGCTCGGTCGAAGCCCAGTAAGCGTGGTAAGCGATCAACTCCATCGATTCATCAGCAAACTGCACGGCAGCGTCGGATGCGTACGGAATGCGCAGCGTGTGCAGGCAATCCTGGAACGCCATCAGACCCATACCCACCGGACGATGCTTGAGGTTGGAATTACGCGCCTTGCGTACGGCGTAGTAATTGATGTCGATCACGTTATCGAGCATGCGCATCGCGGTCTTGACGGTGCGGCCGATCTTTTCAGCGTCCAGCTTGCCATCCTTAAGATGGTTAGCCAGGTTCACCGAACCGAGGTTACATACCGCGATTTCGCTATCGTTGGTGTTGAGCGTGATTTCGGTGCACAGGTTGGAGCTGTGGACCACGCCGATATGCTGTTGCGGGCTGCGGATGTTGCACGGGTCTTTAAACGTGATCCACGGGTGGCCGGTTTCAAACAGCATGGTCAGCATCTTGCGCCACAGCGTCAGCGCCGGCAGCTTTTTTGGCTACGCGCATTTCGCCACGAGCAGCCTTGGCTTCGTATGCGGTGTAAGCTCAGCAAATTCTTTACCGTATTTGTCGTGCAGATCCGGGGCTTCAGCGGGCGAGAACAAAGTCCATTCGCCAGCTTCCATCACACGCTGCATAAACAGATCGGGAATCCAGTTGGCGGTGTTCATGTCGTGGGTACGACGACGATCATCACCAGTGTTCTTGCGCAGTTCGAGGAATTCTTCGATGTCCGCGTGCCAGGTTTCCAGGTAAGCGCAGACCGCGCCCTTGCGCTTGCCGCCCTGGTTTACTGCAACGGCGGTATCGTTCACTACCTTCAGGAACGGCACCACACCTTGCGACTTGCCATTGGTGCCCTTGATATGGCTACCCAGCGAGCGCACCGGCGTCCAGTCATTGCCCAGACCACCGGCAAATTTCGACAACAAGGCGTTTTCTTTCAGCGCCTCGTAAATGCCTTCCAGGTCATCGGCCACGGTGGTCAGATAGCAGCTGGACAGCTGGCTACGACGCGTGCCGGAGTTGAACAGGGTCGGCGTGCTCGACATAAAGTCGAAGGTCGACAGCACGTTATAGAACTCGATGGCGCGCGCTTCGCGATCTACTTCGTTCAGCGACAGACCCATCGCCACGCGCATAAAGAACACCTGCGGCAGTTCGATGCGGGTGCGTGCACATGCAGGAAATAACGGTCGTACAGGGTTTGCAGACCCAGATAGCCAAACTTGAAGTCACGGCTGTGGTCCAGCGCTGCGCCCAGACGGGCCAGATCAAACTGGGCCAGCTTTTCGTCCAGCAGTTCGTTCTCGATCCCCTTCTTGATCAGCTTGGGGAAGGCTTCGGCATAACGAGTGGCCATGTCTTCATGGCTGGTTTCTTCACCCAGTACTTCGCGGCGTGCGGTATCAAGCAACAGACGCGCAGTTACAAAGCTGTAGGCCGGATCGTTTTCGATGCGACCACGCGCTGCCAGAATGGCGGACTTGCGCACTTCTTCTGCCGGTACGCCGTCGTACAGGTTCTTCAGCGTTTCGGCCAGAATGGCGGCGGCGTTGGTTTCTTTTTTTTCCAGACCCTGGCAAGAAGACGCAATCAGCGCCTTCAACCGCGCCACATCCAGCGGACGACGCGTGCCGTCTTCGTACACCACATTGATGGCCGCGCCCGGGGCTTCGGCGGCATCGGCCGGCTTGGTCGAAGCGCGCTCTTCTTTACGCGATTCGCGATACAGCACATAGGCGCGTGCAATGTCGTGCTCGCCCGAACGCATCAGGGCCAGTTCAACCTGGTCCTGAATGTCTTCGATATGGATGGCGCCGCCTTCCGGCTTGCGCCGCATCAGCGCGCTCACAACCTGCTCGGTCAGCGCTTCAACGCGCTCACGCACGGCCGCGCTGGCCGCTGCCTGGTTGCCATGAACGGCGATATACGCCTTCGTTACCGCCACCGAGATTTTCGACGGCTCAAACGGCACCACCGCGCCATTGCGGCGGATGGTTTTGTATTGCGCGAAGCGGCTGTAGTCGGTGGTCACAGTGGGGTCGAGGGTATCGTTCATACGGCTTCCTGCAGTGCTTTCCAGCGTGGCATACATTGCGCGAAATTCCTTCTGGTCAGGGATATTTGCCGCTCTTTTCCCCGCAAATCAAGGGTTTGAACTGGTGTCAGAGCGGTTGTGAATAACTTGGGGGCGGTTTGTGCATAACCACTACATCTTGTGGTCAGCCCGCCTGATGGACACAAATACTAGGGTAAAGCGCCCCGCTAGCGCAACTGTGAATCGCTGTGATATGCCATGCACCGAGACGATAAACGGATGCGCCAGACCAGGGCATCCGCTAAGTTCTTGTTTTGCGCGGGATAGCGCCAGATGACCCCTTTACGACAGCCCGCCGAAAGGCAAAAAAAACGTGTCGCGAAAGTGCAAACCCACCCCAATCAAGACACCCCCACCCATCGCCCCCGGCACGCTTTATGCAAGCCCCGCCAAAAAAAACCCGCAACAGCGAAGCGCATTGCAGCAACCACCTACTGCCCCGGGCAACAGCGAAGCGCCTTGCCAAAACCCGCACCACCACCCCGGCAACAGCGAAGCGCCTTGCCGCAGCAGCAGCCCAAAAAGAACAAAGCCCCGAGCAGACAGTGGTTTTACCCAAAGCCGCGTCGGGGCTGGTGCAGTGCGGTCAGTTTGCGGACCGCCGGAACGGAGCAAGCGCAGTGGCTCAATGCCCATGAGCATTGCGAGTACCGCCGGGCCGCGAAATGACCGTGCTGCGGCAGACCAACAGCTAATTAATGGTGGTGGCCGTGTTCGCCGTGGACATGCCCATGCGTCACTTCTTCAGAAGAAGCCTCACGCACATCCTCAACCTTGCCCACAAAACGAATCTTCACGCCCGCAAACGGGTGGTTCGCATCCACGGTAACCTGATCGCCTTCGATCTTGGTCACGCGGAACAACAGCACGTCGCCGGTCTCAGGATCATCGGCTTCAAACATCATGCCTTCCTCGACTTCCATCGGGAACACATCACGCGCTTCAGTACGGACCAGTTCGGCTTCAAATTCGCCGAACGCATCTTCGGGTTCCATCGTCACATCGATGGAATCGCCAACGCCCTTGCCCTGCAGCGCTTCTTCAACCAGCGGCAGGATGTTGTCGTAGCCACCGTGCAGGTAAGCGATAGGCTGCTCGGTTTTGTCGAGCTGCTTGCCATCCATGTCGAACATTTCGTAGTGCAGTGTTACGACAGTATCTTTAGCGATTTGCATCAGGTTCATCCTAGCTGTTTGACAAGAGTGAGAATTTCTTCGGCGTGCTTTCGGGGACACGTGATAGAACGCATGGCGTATTACGCCGTCGCGGTCGATTACAAACGTCGATCGTTCGATGCCGGATTTTATCACGCCATTGCGCTCCCATTGGCGTACGACGCGATAAAGCTTGCAGACTTGTTCGTCCGCGTCAGATAGCAACTCGAATTCCAGACCGTGTTCGTCGATAAACGCCTCATGGGCCAGACAATCGTCCGGACTGATGCCCAGCACCACTGCACCATACTGGCGGAAGGCCGCCACGCGTTCGCTGAATTCAACGGCTTCGGTCACGCCACCCGGGGTGTGATCGCCATTAAAGAAGTAGACCACGACGATCATTTTCTGCGCTGCGTAACCGGACAGGCTGACCGTCTCCATTCCTGCCGTCGGTAGTGAAAATTCCGGAGCCAGCTCCCCTTCTTTCAGCATGTGTATTCCTCGTCGCGGTGGGATAATGCGGCCTCTGCTTTTTTTAACGTTATAGCCAGGCTTATGCACAAACAACTTCTCGGCGGCTTGTCGGCACACCAGTTTCTGACTGAGTACTGGCAGAAAAAAAACCTTTGCTGATCCGCCAGGCGTGGACTGATTTTCCGGAGCTGATCGACCTGCCGCGCCTGATCGAACTGGCCGCGCGTGAAGACGTCGAATCACGCCTGATCGAATATCGCCAGGGCAAATGGCTGGTCGAGCGCGGCCCCATACGCCCCAGCCGGTTTGATCGTCTGCCTGAAACCGACTGGACTGTGCTGGTGCAAAGCGTTAACCAGCATGTGCCGCATATTGCCGACTTGTTATATCAGTTCAATTTCCTGCCGTGGACGCGACTGGACGACCTGATGATTTCGTACGCACCGCCGGGCGGCACGGTCGGCCCTCACTACGACTCATACGACGTGTTTTTTTGTTGCAGGTGGGGGGGCGCAAACGCTGGCAGATTTCCAGCGACGATGCCGGCAACTTTGTCGAAGACGCGCCTATCCGTGTATTGCGTGATTTTGAGAGCCAGCAAGAATGGGTGCTCGAACACGGCGACATGCTGTATTTGCCGCCCAAATACGCGCATTACGGTGTGGCGCTGGATGAAGGCATGACCTATTCGATCGGTTTTCGCGCGCCCACCAGCCAGGAAATCGTCGGCAAGTTTCTGGAGCATTTGCAGGACGAGCTCAAGCTGGAAGGCATGTACAGCGACCCCGAGCGTTTGCCGGCCGAGCATCCGGGTGAAATCGACCAGATGTTTGTCGACAAGATCAGCGCATTGATCGATCAGTTGCGCTGGAATGAAGCGATATCCGCCAGTTTATTGGCCGCTATTTCAGCGAACCCAAAACCCATGTGTTCTATGAAGCGCCGGAAGACCCGCTTGATTACGATGAATTTGCCGACGCCGTCGCGACGCGCGGCGTGGTGCTCGACCTTAAATCGATCATGCTGTACGAAGGCGCGCATATATATATCAATGGCGAAACGTTAGAAGTCGCTGATTCGGCGCTGCCCACTTTGCGCCAGCTGGCCGATGCGCGCAGCCTGCCCGCCGGTGACTATAACGACGAAGTGATCGCAACATTGTTTGACTGCTATGACTATGGCTACCTGGCTCCCGCACAAATTTGATCGCTACCCCGAATACCAGAATGCCTGGCTGGCCCTGTTTGAAACCGCCGGCCAGCATCTGGTTTTGTATGAAGACGATTATTCCGTTACCGGACTGGACAGCCGCGCTGCTTATGATGCATTGGTGGCGTTTTTAGTACGAAATCCAGCGGCAACGGTGCGCTTGCTGGCGCGGCGGGCAGGCTGGATAAGCAACCACTGCCCGCGTCTGCTGCAATTACGCGAAAGCCGTGGACATCAGTTTTCAATGCGACTTATGTCAGAGAATTCATCGCCATTGCCTTGGCCGTTTGCCATGGCTGATATGCAACGAATTGTAAGAAGAAACCACTTTGATTGGGCGCGCGGAGAAACGGCGGATGATGCCCGGGAATGTGCAAGGGCATTGCAAGCTTTTGAAATTGCTTGGGAAACCGCTATTCTGGATAGTAGTTGGCAACGTCTGAGCTTATGACGTCTATATTGATGTTGCGAAAATCTCTATGTGTACTGCAAGCGGCGTTCCGCGGGTCTATCTTTTTTGTTTGAATCGTGCTAGAATTTCGCCCGTCGGTCGTCAATGATGTAACTGGTTCCAAAATAGCCATCGATCAACGGTCGATTGCGATATATTGCTTTCAATTACTTGTCCAACCATTCTGCTAAAGGTAAGAAGAATGAAACAGTCTCTGCTCGTTGCTGCCCTGCTGGCCCTGGCCCTCACCGCTTGCGGCAAGAAAGATGAAGCTCCTGCTGATGCTTCCGCTCCTGCTGTTGCTTCCGAAGCTGCTGCTGCTCCGGCCGCTTCTGACGCTGCTGCTGCTCCGGCTTCGGACGCTGCTTCCGATGCTGCTGCTGCTCCGGCATCCGACGCTGCTGCTGCATCCGACGCTTCCGCTGCCAAGTAATTCGCAGCTCAAGCATCAAAAAAAAGCCGACCTTCTGGTCGGCTTTTTTTTGTTTTTTCCGGCGCCCAGAAATTGACCATCTGGTCCAGACCATTCACGCATCAATCAACACCGCCACCTCAATCAATACGTGCCCCACGGTTTGCCACCGCGCCTGTTGCACGTAAAATCACGGCATCCTCTCTTTTGCGATCCCCGCATGCCGACTTCCGTACTCCTGCCCCGCTGGTTAATCCCGATCGAGCCGCGCGCGCGCGTTTTGACTGATCACGCCCTCGTTATCGAAGGCGACCACATCGCCGCCATCCTGCCCGCCGCCGAGGCTTTGCAACGTTATGCCACGGCCGAAGTCATCCACTTGCCCGATCACGCCCTGCTGCCCGGCTTGATCAATCTGCACGCCCACTCAGCCATGACCTTGCTGCGCGGCTATGCCGATGACCTGGCGCTGATGACGTGGCTCAACAACCATATCTGCCGGCGGAAGCCAAACATGTTTCCGATGGCTTTGTATACGACGGTAGCGCGCTGGCCATCGCCGAGATGATTGCGGGCGGCACCACCTGCGCCAACGATATGTATTTCCACCATGGCGCCGTCGCCCGCGCCGCCATCGATGGCCATTTCCGCATGATGGTGGGTTGCTCGATTCTCGAATTCCCCACCCCCTACGCTAACAACGCGCAGGACTATATCGACAAGGCCTTAAGTTGCATCGACGAATATCGAGGCGAAACACGGGTGGGTTTCACCCTCGCACCGCATGCACCCTACACCGTTAGTGACGACACTTTCCGCCTGGTAATTGAACACGCCGACGCACTCGGCATCGGTCTGCATTGCCACATCCACGAAACGCAGGATGAAATCGATGCTAGCCTGAAAAAAACCACGGCGTACGCCACTGCAACGGCTGCACGAACTGGGCTTGCTGCAACAAAAGTTGGTCGCGGCCCACATGGTGCACACCACCGACGCCGAGATTGCGTTGCTGGCCCGCCAGGGCGTCAATGTTTCGCATAATCCAGCCTCCAATCTGAAGCTGGCTTCCGGATTTGCCCGCATTGCCGATCAAGTTGCGGCGGGCATCAATGTTGGCATCGGCACCGATGGCGCCGCCAGCAATAACAAACTGGATATGTTTGCCGAACTGCGCCTGGCGGCGTTGGTTGCAAAAGCCCAAAGCAGCAATCCCGAAGCGCTGCCCGCGTTGCAAGCGCTGGAAATGGCCACCATCAACGGCGCCAAAGCCTGGGTTGGCAAGATCGCATTGGCAGCCTGGCCGTCGGCAAACAAGCGGATCTGATCGCCGTCAATCTGGCCAGCGCGGGCACACAGCCTTGTTATGATCCGGTGTCGCACCTGGTTTATGCCGCCGATCGCACCCAGGTCAGCGATGTCTGGATTGCCGGCCAGCCCGTGTACCGTCAGCACGCTCACATCGGCGCCTTTGCTGCCACCGCCCTCGCGCGCGCCCATCATTGGCAAAAGCAGATACAGGAAACCAACGCATGAATGAATCGACCGTATTGAACGCAGACGCCTCCGAAATCGCCAAGTTCTCGGCGCTGGCGCACAAATGGTGGGACAAGGACAGCGAGTTCAAACCCTTGCACCAGATCAATCCTTTGCGGCTGGGTTTTATTGATGAGATCGCAGGTCTGGCCGGCAAAAGTGTGCTGGATGTGGGCTGCGGCGGCGGGATTTTGTCGGAAGGCATGGCCAGCCACGGCGCGCAGGTCACAGGCATTGATCTGGCCGAACGCTCGCTCAAGATTGCGCGTCTACATCTGCACGAATCCGGCCTTAAAGTGGATTACCGCTTGATCGCGGTCGAAGATCTGGCGGCCGAAGCACCGGGCAGTTTTGATGTGGTCACCTGCATGGAAATGCTGGAACACGTGCCCACGCCTGCCAGCATTATCGAAGCCTGCTCACGTCTGGTTAAGCCGGGTGGCTGGGTGTTTTTTCAGCACGCTCAATCGCAATGTCAAAAGCTATGCCCTGGCGGTGGTCGGCGCCGAATACATCATGGGCATGCTGCCGCGCGGCACCCATGATTACACCCGCTTTATCAAGCCGTCTGAATTGTCACGCATGGCGCGCAATGTCGGTCTGGAAACCGTTACGCTCACCGGCATGAGCTACAACCCGCTTACCAAGGTGTATGCGCTGGGCGCTGATAGCGACGTTAACTACATGATTGCTTGCCATAAACCGCCTGAGCCCCCCATGACCCATCACGCACCGCGCGCCGTATTGTTTGATCTGGACGGCACTCTGGCGGACACCGCCCCCGACCTCGGCGCAGCCCTTAACCGCTTGCTGGCGGCCGAAGGCATGGCGCCGCAGCCCTACTCCGCCATCCGCCCGATTGCATCGCACGGTGCACGCGGCTGATAGCCTGGGCTTTGGCGTGACGCCGCAACAACCTGGCTTTGTCGAGCTACGTAACCGCTTCCTCGATTTCTACGAACAGCATTTGTGCGAAGAAACGCGTTTGTTCGACGGCATCGCGCCCTTGCTCGAAGGCCTTGTCGCGCGCGGCTGGCTGTGGGGCATCGTCACCAACAAACCGATGCGCTTTACCGATCCGCTGGTGGCGCAACTGGTCATGCCAAGCCGCCCTGGTGTCGTGGTTTCCGGCGATACCGTGGGCGTGCCCAAGCCTGATCCGCGCCCCATGCGCCATGCGGCAGCGCAATTGGGCGTCGACCCCGCGCACTGTATTTATGTGGCGATGCCGCCCGTGATATCGAAGCGGGCCGCGTGGTGGGCATGCAGACCGTGCTGGCAAATTATGGCTATATCAGCAGCAATGACGACCCAGCCAGCTGGGGCGCCGATCTGAGCATCAACACCCCGCTGGAACTGCTGGATTTGCTACCCGACTACGCGTTGACGTCCACCACATAACGCCCTTGATGCTGGCCCGCCATCATGCGGCCAGCCGCTTCGATCACGTCTCCCAGGCCGATCCGCTCGGTCATCTGCGCCAGTCTTGCCCGGTCCAGCGTGTCGGCCAGGCGCTGCCAGGCTTTAATACGCAACGCCTTGTTTGCCATCACGCTGTCGACGCCGCGCAAGGTGACCGCGCGCAAAATAAACGGCGCCACCGAGCCCGGCAATTCCAGCCCTTGCGCCATGCCGCACGCTGCAATTACACCGCCGTAACGCGTCTGCGCGCACGCGTTTGCCAGCGTATGGCTGCCGACGGTATCGATTACGCCAGCCCACTGTTCTTTCTGCAGCGGCTTGCCCGCAACGGCAAAGGGCGCGCGATCAATCACAATAGATGCACCGAGTGCACGCAGATAGTCAGCTGATGCCGATTTGCCCGTCATCGCCGCCACCTGATACCCCGCCTGCGCCAGCAGGGTCACCGCCACTGAGCCCACGCCGCCGGTAGCACCGGTCACCAGAACCGGCCCGGCACCCGGTGTCAAACCACTCTCTTCCAGCGCCATCACACACAACATCGCGGTATAACCGGCAGTGCCCAAAGCCATCGCTTGTTCCGGCGTAAACGTAGAGGGCAATGGCACCAGCCAATCCGCCTGCAAACGCGCCTGTTGCGCCAGGCAGCCCCAATGCTTTTCGCCCACGCCCCAACCGTTAAGGATGACCTGATCGCCCGGGCGGAAATCGGGATGCGCCGAATCCAGCACGGTACCGCAGCCATCCACGCCCGGCACCAACGGCCATTGCCGCACAATCGGGCCCTTGTTGGTAATGGCCAGCGCGTCTTTGTAATTGATGGTGGAATAAGCGACTTGCAGACGGACTTCGCCAGCGGGTAAATCGGATTCGGCGAGCTGGGTGACACGGGCGTCAAAGCTGTCGTTGTCTTTATTGAGCAGGATAGCGTTAAACATTGCGGACCTCTTTTTTGCAGGAGATTGCCCGCTAGCCTTACACCCCCGCCGCCTGATTGCAAATGCGCGCTACTACACGCGCCGCTTGAAAAAAACCGTTCGCCGGGCCATAGCTGCTTGTGTATACTCGCTTCTGCTTCATCTTCTGGGTCCGCCATGGTTTCGACGGGGGTTACAAAGCGGATGGGGGCATGCCGGGTTCTCAGTTACCCGTAAAACACTGAACCAAGATAGTCGCAAACGACGAAACTTACGCCCTAGCCGCCTAATCGCGCTAGGCTCTGCGCCACTTCTCCTCTCGGGTGGGCCTGGCAACAGGTAGCAGAGTCATTTAGAGAGGATCGCGCTGCGTAGGGTCACTTTACGTAGTGTCAAAAAAATAGGTGACTCGCTGGAGACAAGCCTGCCCGTCGGCTCGTTGAAGGTTAAATCCAGTAGACACGGCTAAGCATGTAGAACTCTTCGTAGAGGCTTCCGGACGCGGGTTCGACTCCCGCCGGATCCACCACACACTTGAAAGCGCTCGGCGCCCCTAAGCGGCTCCGGGCGCTTTGTTTTTTGCGTGTTTGCGTCGTTATTACGTCGCCTGCTGCCGCCACGCTCCGCCCACCATATCGCACAGAATTTGCACTCAATTCGCACAAAATCCGCAGACGCCGATTAGACCAACTCGCATAGTCACTCCTGCACCACAGCGCGCCCGTCCTGGGTGAGCTGATATCCCATCCACTTCATTCGCGTTGATGTCATCCGCGATATCAAGTATCTCGTCGGCTAAAGTGTCAGCCTGGACCTCGCGCACCTGCGCGTACTGCTTTCGGAACCCTTCGTTCTGGTTAAGCCAGCGAAACACGGTCGTTTTTTTTCCGGGCATGGATTGGTCTAAGCAAATCTTGCGTAAGCTGGATCCAGCCATCAGCCGCTTGCAGATGCGCTCATCTTAGGCGGTTGTATAGCGGGTAGGACGACCCATTTGTTTTTTTGCTCTCAATCACTCGAATTTAGATGCCATGGACAACATCCAGAATTTCAACAGAACGGTCGGGACTGTTTTGGCGGAACTATTCAAACGTTTTCCGCAACGCTGGCGACTAGCCGTGACGGACATATGCATGAACTTCGATTTCAGCGTCGAGCGCTACGATGCGCTGACCGATCATGAACGAAGCTTTACATACGACACGCTTCTTTGGCTCGTCGACTTCGGCTTTATTACTGGCGACAAGATGGGTTGGGGCTTGTCCGAGTCCACACTCACGCCAACCGGCCTTGCACTAATGAACACAACGATTTCGACGGAGACAAGGGGCCTACAAACCGGCAGTTATGGTAAGTCACTGCTTAGAGCATTTGCAGACAACGCGCAGGATCAACTGGCAGAACTCGGCGGCAAGGCGCTGGCTGAATACACAAAAGCAGTAATGCGATGACTGACTCCGAGGTAACCATGCAAGATACCTTCTCGTTCTTGATAAATGGAATACAACGCAGCGAGCAATCCGGGTGCATTACCTTCAGTGCTAAACTGCGCAGCACTCGCTAGCAAGCGTTTTTTTGTGTTGCTATCGTCATGAAGTGCTGCATAGGTAACTATGCTAGTTACAAGACGCGATCCGGCCCCTGCTCCTTCGGCAGTTCCTCGGGATTGCAACGTATACGAGCCCAGGAAAACGTACGCACTCTGATGGGTCAATGTTCAAAGCAAATTAGCACACTCTCCTGACCTGCCGGCGAGCCCTCAGGATTGCGACGTTCACAAGTCTGCAAAGTGTCTCGCATTCCCTTGGCTCAGCTCAGATTTAAATCAACCAAATACGGACCGATACCAATATTTTTTTTCCGGATTATTAAACCATTCGCTAAATGATTCGTCGTCAAATTTTCTTAATTGACCCATTTCTATACCGTAGCGATGAAACAATGCGATAAGATCGCGCAGCATATCTTCATCAAGCAAGTCCCGTTTTACATACAAGAATAATGTATCCCCGCGACCTGAATACTCCTCAACGCAAGGGATCTTTTTTTAATCCATTCAAAGAAAGATTGTTCATCATGAGTGGAGTAAAAAAATTATTTCACGGGCGGCCAACTCAACAATATTTTTTTAGATTCGGTCACCTTTGCTTGCCTCCCGGATAACATTTACATAGCCGCCATTAGCCTCTGAACATCCCGATGGGGCCTCCATGAGCATAACCACGCCCCGGTGTTTAAGGTCCCGTGAAACCCGCACATTTCCTTTCGAATCCTTCCAGCCGCTTCCTCGGCCATCGGGATTCTTAAGCCAGTCCTCCCCGCCCTTCGGATCTACAAACCCTTCCGCCTAACCCGGTTCTCCCAGGCTTTCGCTCTATCGGGATCATGAGCGTCAACTGGGGCTTGGAGAATATGAGATTTTTCATCTTATCAAATCCTTCCGCCGCCCCTTGCAAAAGTCCTGCCATTACTGCGGAATCGATTCAGGAGGATTAACGAATCTATTGGATCGCTGGTGCATCGATAAGCAATCCCCAAGGGAAAAGCAATCCACTGGCAACTCAATCCACCAGGGTCTATCGCGGAAATCGGATTCCCGCCCACATAAGCGTAGATGTTGATGCCGACAGCCAACTCGATGGCGTCCGATTGAACACACATGTTGTCGTTGGCTTTATAAGGCTGCGGCATGCCGTCGTATCTATGGTTTGCCCATTGCGACCGTGACTCGAACCGGCAAACCATACGTCGATAAGGCATTCACCTGCCCCACTGGCAGTTCTAGCGAACAGGTCCCATCTCCATCTTCGTCAGACACGCCGGCTACGAAGACGTCGAAGTACGCTTCTTCAACATGCGGCAATGTCGCCATTCCGGGTTGTGGACCAAGAGCTTGAAGTAATTCGTAAATAACCGCCGAAACGTCCACCGAATCCCTTTCCACAACTACAGCCCAAAGCCCGGTCTTAACAGTAAACGCGGTGCCTGATGAAGTGACACGCGCTTCTCCGCGTACCTGCGACGTCGTCGGCAGGATACCCAACGCTGCACTGACATCCTGCGGCATTAGCTTGTCGCCCTTGATGTACAGGGCAGCTATGACTTTCATATCAGATTCTGTCATTTCGACTTCATATCCCCAAGGTTTCCAACGATGTCTCCATTCGGGTCAACTACATCGCCTGCCTCGGGATTAACACCGAACACGTCAGTGGCCCTACTGCCCGGGCAACCTTGCTTGATGCCATGGAAACGCCCTCTGCCTTCTCGGGCACCGACGCCGTTTCGGCTGCCCTCTGGCCGATCCAGTTTAAACAGCGGCACCCCACCATTTTGCCGGTAGAAGAAGCACATTTTTTGCACCTCCGGCCTGATGCTGTACAAACGAAACAGCAGCAAGCTGTGCATCAAGAATGCGCCTGCTTTCCTCTTGCGGTGAGCTTTGCCATGCATCAAACACCAGTCGTTCATAAGGCAGTAGCTTTTTTTTGCCGGCGAACTGGCGATTCCACAAGCCCGCCACCCAATTCAGAATTGATCCACTCGTCATTTGCACAACCATTCATAGCAGCGCCGCCCGTGCCAACAGCAATACCGGCAGCTGCGCCCTTATAGCCGTACGGAACCCGATCAAGTTGTTGTAGCCACGCGGGATATTTAGAACCCGAATCGCGCCAACCGCGCGGATACCGGTGTGGATTGTGATAGTAGTGCTGAGCTGGCGTCACAAAATTGCCATTCCACTTCAAACGCGGCCCACTCATGCGATTTGGAATCCAGTGAGAGAACTCCTTCCCCGCACCTTTGGCCCCAGCAGCGAAAGGCACGCCAACGCTGATTTTTTTTATCATGCCGCCCGCTTAAATGGTTGCCAACCCTCAAACAATAGAAACAACAACGCCCGTGCAAGACGGGCGCCGAATATCTTCAAAAAAGGGGGTTAGCCTATTCCGAAAAGAGAGTCCCATATGTTTTTTCAACCACGCCTTTATGTCGGACCAAGTCATTTTCTTCTTTTTTAAAAGAAGATACCAGCAATGATCCGGTAAACCACACAACCAGGCCCAAACCCACGATGATTGTTATGAATTCATACACCGACATTAGAACCCCAAAGTTCCCGGTTTACGCAGAAGCTCGCCAAGCCTGGAGAGCGGAGCCTATGCTTATAAGTCGCTGCTAAATTTTCTGATCTCGTCGGCTGTCAGTTCGCTCTGGGATACGCACATATGCTTTTCGCCTGAAGCGGTTACAAAGTTATAAATATAGCAATCGTCATAGGGCTATATCCGCCGCTGCTAAAAGTTACGGCATCTCCTGTATTGAATGCACAATTTCCAATCCTGATGTTTTCTGTCAGTCGATAGGCGACGCCAGGAATTAGGGAGATAGTCATCGTTCAATGTCCTGAAGGCTGAAATACATTGCGGTTGTTCGAAAAGAATCGGGTGTCCCCACCAGCGCTACGGGCATTCTTCGGAAGACTAAGATTTGTGGACATATCAGCCGCAGTAGAACGCAGAACGGAGACATCCTCTATCGTCACATGGCGTTGTTGTATCAACGATATTCGGAGCCAAACCGCCTTGATTCAAAGGATTGGCTCGATAGAAGTCCTGGGAAAGCGCATTTTCCTGGATAAATGATCCAGCCACGACGGGATGTCAAACGAGGTCACCGTGCTGTGGGGCGCAACGACTGGAAATACTCTGCATGCGACGCATCCCCAATACTGATGTTCAGCATCCCATTCTGAATAATCGGGTTGCCGCTAGCATCAAGCGTGATCAGCGTCTTACTTGCGTTAGGCATCACGCCGCCCTGCACACGGTACACAGTCGAAGTGCCGCTGCTGGCCGCAGCGTCAGCAACACTATTTGGCGCGACACTAAATCCCGAGACCTTTCAATGCCGACTTCTCCCTAATCGCATATTCCGCTCGAAAGATATCAACTTCAGAAAATAGCCCTGCTCTGTGGGACAACAGGAACACTAGAAGCTGTTCAATAGCTAACGTAACGTAAGCAAGAAGACCTTCTTCTCGCAATCGCGGATCGGCACTTGGATCATCAATCCCGTACCGCTTCTTCAGAACCTCTAATTCTGCCGAATCTCTCTTAAGCTGATCGGGCGCCAAAATCTCTCGAATAATTCTTACCGAATACTTCCTGCCGAGGTCATCTATAACGCGCGTAATTAGCGCTTGGGTAGTAGTGTTTTTTCTATGGCGATTTCGATGGAATTTCTGCCGTCTGAAAAAAATCACAGAATAGTCAGATTCTTGCAACTTCGCAAAACCAATTTTCGAGAACTCATTAAGAGCCGAGTTCACCGTTGTAGCATATGGTTCGATCATTATGTTCACCATTATGTTCACCATTAGTTGTGGGCCATCTTGCCCGTTGCCGGATCATAGTGATCGCCGTTTTCTGTGAGATGCTGAACTTCCCTACCGAAACCAGTGAGTGAGCCATCATCTCGATACAAAACATCAGCGGTTGGCTTGGTTGCGAGAGGAATCTCGCTAGCCCTTTACCGGAATAGCCACTAAACATGTTGATATAAATCTCAACTTTCTTCATTTGTAGATATGGGCGAGCGCGCTATCGCCGACCTCATATCTACTTATGTCCTCTTGGCACATTTGAATCGTGGCCTTTACGTGCCGACGTTGTTGTGGATGTTGGTGACCTTGTTGGGGATCACCAGGGTGGTGTTGGGCTTGAGTTCTTCATTGCCCAGCAGGCCGTTCACATCGGCAATCAGGTACCACATGTCGCCATCGCCCCACAGGCGCAGGGCAATCAGGCGCAGGGTGTCGCCCTGCTGCACGGTGTAGGTGCCAGGGGCGGTGCCGGGATACAGGCTGTTGATGGGCCGATAGTTCTCGTCAAAGTCCGCCACGGCCACCGGGGCGAAGCGTTTATGGCTGTTGTCGCTGTTATTGCTGGCGGCATGCTGGGCCAGATCGGTGGCGTAATCCATGTTGTTTGAAACCGGTGTAACACTGCACTTGTTAGTGCAATTGCTGGAACACTACGACATGCCAGAAGTGTCAACGCTGGCTATCCATGGTTTGCTGGCACCATTGCAAACACAGCTTCATCAGGCCAGCCGGGGGATTGGGGCGTTGCTGTGAATGTGAAAAAAACCGGGGTGGGTGCCCCGGTTTTTTGTTTGCCATGTCTGGCTGAGATCAGGTGGAATGGCACTAACGCGCCGAATCCACCATAGGTGTGCTACAGGCGTTATCGTAATTTCTCAATTTGAGAATTATAAATTTCTAGTGCTATTTTCTTTCCAAGCGCTTTATCTCCCGTATTAAAAGCGATAAGCATGTCCTTGATCTTGTGCTCTACCCATTCTGCTTTCTCTAAATCTCGTTTCAAGTTTACTTTGATTTCTGGCCATAGATCCATGATGTCTTGTGTCCAAGACACATAGCTGCGCCATGATGGAAATTCATCAGGAGCATAGTTAATTGCAGATACAATTGAACCGGCTAAATCTTCCAGTTTTTTTTCTTTCAGGTTCATTGTCAATAGCTCCTGGTTTTTTTGGTTGTGGCATATAAGGCAAAATACTTGTGCGTGGAATCGCGTACGCGCCACCCAGCGAGGTTGGTCTGATGATCATCATGTTGCCTTCAGGGATGATGGTATTCCACTTTCTGATTTGCTCCGTATAGCCGTTCTTTCTTGCCAACGTTGTATCATGGAACAAGTTAGAACCCATCATTGCATCGGAAATACCATAGCCATCAACCTTGTTACTGGCAATGCGGCGATTAACTGCCAGATACTAGAAGCTGTACTATCAGGGATGCCCTGTATTTTTTTGCAAAGACACGGAGATCATCTCTTACTTGCCTGTCAATAAATGAACCCAAGTCGCGAGCATAATTGCCTTTGCTCGTGGCCAAATCACCGGATGCGATCAGCTCAACGCCTTTTGTGTAAGCCGTATCCGTAGCTTTCTGGTGAATATCCAGCACCGTCTTCTCAAAATCCTGCACCGTCATCTGTGACTTGCCAATTCGGATGTCCTTGTAGTTGGCACCCCAAGTGTCGGTCAAGCGTTGGTCCTCAATGAAACCAGCAGACACCTTGTCCAGCCTGTCCATAGTGGCGCGGTAGTCGGGTACTTCCATACCGTTGCTGTTGAGTGCTGTGATGTAGCTGGTACATCTTTTACCCCGGCTTTGGTCATCTGCTTTTGCCAGTCAGCGATTTTAGCTTCGGTTTGTAGCTGGTTGAGTTTGGCCAGGTCTTCCATGACGCCCGGGATTTCGCCCAGCAGGCCAAGCGGGTCGGCTGCTGCATTGAGTGCGGCATCCCAGTTGCCATTGGTGACCATCTGTACGGGTGCACGCATGGGGCCGCGTGCCGGGCCGCCGGCCTGGAACCATTCAGCACCTTCAACAGAGTCCGCCTGGGCTTGCTGGGTTTGCAGTTCCCAAGCCAGCTAGGCTTTGACTTCATCAATCTTGTTTTGATCAATTGTTGAAGCCGTCGTTGGCGCCGGATTACTACTGGCCATCCCCTCCGCAATCTGGTTCGACTCAGGACTCGAAGCCCCACTCCACCATGCAGGTCGGGGTGACGACAGTGATGGTTCAGGCATCAGCGTGGCTGTATCCGGCGGAGCATACGTTAACTCTCCGGTTGTTTGATCAATCTGGAATCCACCGACCGAATAAGGTTTTTTTCCAGATCGCTTTTACCCGTCGATGACTTCATGTTCATGCTGCTTTTGCCGTCACCACCGGCCTGCGCGTCTCCATCTGAAGTGACCTGTCCCGCAATCGCATTACCCAGCGCGCTTTGCACCAGTTGGTCCGTGCCGGGCCGATGCCCGGCTACCACACCCGCAGTCTCACCCGAAGCCACGCCAGCTATAAAACTACGCGCCAAGGGTCACCGACGATCTTGGTCAGGGCCCCACCCACGGTCGACCCCACGTACGCTCCCGCGCCTGCTGCCGCTACGCCACGCCAGTCGAAGTGGCTCTGCAAACCGGTTGCCACCTCAAGCCCCTGCGTAATGGCGCTATCGGCCATGGCCATCACGATGGCCTGTTTTGCTGTCGCCTTCGCCGCGATATCTGCGAAGCTGGTAAAGCTTTGTGTCTCATGCAATACCCAGCCCATTTCGCGCCAGGCGACGGCGGCCAAGGCTTTGTGGTGACCTTCCGCGATATTGCGGAGGCGATCACCCAGGCGACGATGAGGCCGACGCGCTCGATATGGCAGCCGACGTGCTGCTATCCGCGATGGATTTCTACTTTGACGACAAGCGCCCAGTGCCGATGCCGTCTGCGGCACTGCCTGGCGAACGTTTGATCGAGTTGCCGCCAAGCGCGGCAGCCAAAGTGCTGTTGCTCAATGAAATGCTGGCGCAGAAGGTCAGCAATTCAGAGCTGGGGCGGCGCATTGGCGCATCGCCGCAGGAGATGAACCGGGTCATCGACCTGAAGCACACAACCAAGATCGATACGATCTGGCGGGCGATGGCGGCATTGGGAAAAAAAGCTGGAAGTCATTGCAAAATAGGCGGCATTTCGATGCATGCCGCTTTTAGCCTGAACGGCAATGACGGTCAGCCGATATGTCGTTGAGCGTGCCCTTTACTCATACCTTGATTAACTCAGAGTCCCCGCAAAAGCGGGTCTTCTTATGAAACAAATAAAAAACTACGTCGCCCCCTCCCCGGCCGATTTGCAGGCGCTCAAGGAAAAGTTGGGATTTACCGGTGAGCAAATGGCGGAGATGGCCGGGCTGGCTGGCAACAACCAGTGGCGCAAATACACCGGCGGCAACTCGCCGCGCGAGATGAGCCAGCACATGCTGTTCTATATGGCGGCGCTCAGTGTGCTGCCAGACCAGCAGCTTGAGGATGTTTTGCAAGCGATGCGCAGTATTGGCGCCACTTTCGATGGCACCTGATTGGCATACCCAACAATTTCGCTTTTGCTTCAAAAAAAACTACTTCATTTGCCCCTTGGAAATACAAGCGCCCGGTTCTGTGCAGCGCCGGTGCGAGGACAATTCCGCAAAACAACAGTCCCGGTTTTAGCCGGCAGCGTTCTAGCTATGCAAGCGCTCTACAACACCCTGGGTAATCAAATTGGGTTGCTATCAAGGCGTGGATGCTACGCCCCACTGCCTGGAAAACGACAATGCCTCTTTGTGTTGATTTGGATCGGGGCTTTGATTGAGCGCGTCCAGCACATAATGCTGCGCGCTCTTATCTCCCAGTGCGGCAGCTTTTTTCATCCAGGGGAGGGCAGAAATCTCGTCATTCCTGGCAATCAGGTAATACCCAGCCAAACGCTTCGTTGCATTCAGATCGCCTTTATTGGCCTGTGCGATTACCGCAGGAAGTTCGGTGGAGGGTATTTCATGAGTAATGCCAGGGCTAACTTCAGCCCGTACCGGCCGCAGATATCGCTCCCCTGTCACAAAGACGAGCAACAAAGAAACCGAAGCCAACAGAAGGATGCTCGCACGTTTGACACCAGATTCAGTCATTTCAAATCGCTCCAGTCGCCGAACTGACGCCATTCACCGAGTTCCGGGATATCCAATGTCTATTAGAGATGTCCGGGGATATTTCTGTTTTTTTAAATGCCGCGTTTTCTGGCCTTCGGATGACTACCAAAGCTGGGGCTTAGGTAAGAGAACCGGGTGGGCCTAATGCACAGCAAAGTGAGAAGCGAACGGATTGTCTGCTCCCCCGTAATGCATCTTCAAGAATAACCGGCGCCCCGGGTTTCCATACAGCCTTGCGTGAAATGGCAGGCAACGTAGAGGCAAAGTCTGAAACCATCGCTGCCTTCCAGTTGTGGCCGCCAGAATCCCGCCTCACTCGGAGCGAGTTATCGGTAAACGCCGTAGAGAGTTTGCCCTTCCCGACCCCGCAGCCATGCGTATACACCGTGCGCAATTCCCCCGCGGTGAACAAGCCAATATTTGCCACCGTAACTACGCAAGCGTGAATCGCGCGCTAGCGGGCTGCTACATCAGTAATGATCGCGCTGCACCGCGTCGTGTCGCGGGGATGCAACTTCCGAATCCTCATCGTTTTGGTCGGATTCATCATCGACGACAGAGGATGCCGAGCCACGTCGAAGACCCAGGTTAACAACATAGGCCGCTGGCTTTAGCGTCTCGAGCTGATATACCTCAGATGCAAGTATGGGCAGCAAATACTCGGGGCCCGTTTGACCAAAAAAACGACCAGATAGAAATAGTAGGCGCTGGCCTTCTCTTTCGAACGTGACGTTTGATATTCGTTGTCCGAAAGGAAAAAAAGCGGAAGTCTTCGCTATTTGGCACTCGTCCAACAGCTTTTACTTCGATATATCGCTCTTCGCCAAGTCTGGTGTGCGAAAGAAAGTCGTATCCATAGCCCGGCCGATCGGTCCTGTTCTGCATTTCCGGCACAAGCGCGCTCTTGCCGTCTCTCTGCAGGCGCTCAACCTCCCAATTCCATGCAAATTCCTCAGCTTTACCCCCTATTATCCGCCGTGCCGCTTCGATCATTTCAAAATCAATCCGCCGCGGCTGCCGTGTTTTTGGTGGCTCGACAGCGACTGGCGGTTTCCCCAACGCTGGGCCAAAGGCCCAATACAGAAAGGACATGAATTTGGGATTACTCCAGGCGGCAGTGAGAGAGTTCTCCTTCTTGACGGTCAGCAAAAGGTGCTGCATTTGGGCGGTAGATTTCAACCCAGTCAATCCCATGACTTGCGCGAAACCCGAAATATTTTCGCTACTGCAAACGTTGACGAATTTGTCTGGAAAATAAAGGCTAAGGATCTTTGCCTTAAACATTTGTGTTAGCGGATTAGCATCAATCGCAGCAAAATCCAGAAGGTGAACAGGCGCGGCGCCTAATTGCGTCAATTCCAGCAAGCTATGACGAATGTTTTCCCATGCCTCTGGCAAAGTTGTGCCCCACCTTTTCACGAAGCGATACTTCGGCTCCATGTCTTTGCCCAGCGTTCCGAAATACACGCCGAACTTGCTTGACGTTGCCCCCTGAATGTTTGCCCAGTCTCTGGTTCGGCTCTCGACCCAATTACAGAAGCCATCCTTGGCGACCATTCCGACCACATATTGATCGAGGTCCAGCGTAGTGAGACTTCCCATGGGGAATCGCTGCAGGAATTGTTCTCGCACCGAGTTGCTTTTAGCTTCATTCTCTGTCGAATACTCTTCATTGAATGCGGTGACGAGTGCCGCGAAATCTAAAGGCATGCTTCGCTCCAAAGCGATAAGTGCTAAATATGTGTGTCGGGCTTATCTGGCAGATAAGGGATTTTTTTTGACGTCGGTACTGCGCTACCGAGCTGGCATCTTCGGCGCGCTCTGACGATGGAAATGCGATTGTAGGACTACACCTACCTTTCGTCTTCCATAAGTAACCGGTTACTTCTTTTCGCAACATCACGATGGCTGATGCGTGGTGGGCAGTCGAGGAAAGCAAAATGTGGCGCGTATTGCTTTAAAGGGACTTCGATAGATCCCCACCTAGATGGCGGCTTTCGGATGGGTGCCTTGATGCCGGGCATCGTAAAACAGACCGGCAAGCCGCAACCTCATCCGTGCGATGCAGGGAAAAGTATTAGCGAACAGGCAATCGGATCTAAATCCCGGCTAAATGCTTGAACGCTCTGCCCCCGCCCCCTCGCTGGTCGATGCGGCTGTCGACGGCGAGCAAATTCAGGTGCTGTTTCCAGCCTTGGCCGCAGGCGCGGCAGCGCCCTAGGGTGCCGCAGCGTCCGGACCGCGGC
>BBFD01000005.1 GCA_001313065.1 Silvimonas sp. JCM 19000 | reverse complement strand
CGCACCTCCGCGTATGGCCTGGACGCGGCGTGGGGCCGCGGCTGACGCCGCGCATGGTGCGTTGCCCTTGCGATAACGCACCCTGCGCATCAATGCGCGGTGCGGTACGCGTTCGGCACCGTCCAAGGCGATACCAAAAAGCAGAGCCGGTTCAACGAACCGGCTCTTTTCCCCTCGGCGGCCGTCATTGCGGCCCCGTCTCCCTGCTTGTGTTAATGCGCGGCTTTGTCCAGCAAATACGTTTCGCCTGCCGAGGTAATCTGCCAGCCATAAATGGCATTGGCTTCCAGCAGCGGTGGCTCCACCTGGATCAGATGTTTGACCTGGTCGGTATCCAGCGTCACCGAGCGCCCGGCGGCAGCCAGACGCAGGATTTCCAGATCGCGTGGTGTGAGATCGGCGAGTTCAGACATGATGCGGTTTCCCCTGTTATGTGCGTGTTGTTCACTGCAGGGTGCGCGGTGCGTCCGGCATGCCGGGCGTTATCGGCATATCCAGGATGGTGGTATCCAGCACCTCGCCATCACGTTCCGGCATATGCAGTTCGGTTTCTCCGGGCGGCAGCGGAATCGGCTTGCGATAACGTTGGCTGGGCGGAACAGGAATACTTAATGCGGGCATGATGTTGTCCTCCAGTGATTGAGGCCATCATGCGCGTTTCAGCGCCGCATGCGGAGCGGTTGACGCCGCGCCGCGTTGTGAGCGCGCTGCGCGGCGTGTTGTCGGAACGGTGCGGACGACGCAAGTAGGAGCGCCGTGGCCGCTTTACTCGCTTTTGGGGCGATAGCTCAGCGTGACATCGGGCGCCAGCATATGGCCCATGCGCAGACGTTTGGTCTCGAGGTAATGGCGGTTCTCGTCATTGGGCTCAACCTGATGCACCACGCGCTCGGTAACGGGCAGGCCCGCAGCTTGCAAGGCGGCCAGTTTGAGCGGGTTATTGCTCATCAAACGAACCGAGCGGATGCCAGATGGCGCAGGATTTCCGCCGCCGCATCGTAGCTGCGCGCATCGATCGGCAAGCCCTGCGCGGTATTGGCATCAACCGTATCCAGCCCCTGATCCTGCAAGGCATAGGCCTGAATCTTGTGCGCCAGCCCGATGCCGCGCCCTTCTTGCCCGCGCAAGTACAGCAACACGCCGCTGCCATGCTGGATAATGCGCTGCAAGGCCATGTCCAGTTGCTCGCCGCAATCGCAACGCAAAGAGCCAAATACATCGCCAGTCAGGCATTCAGAATGCAGCCGCACCAGCACGGCCGATTTGCAATTGATCTCGCCCGCCACCAACGCCATATGCTCGACGCCATCAAGGCGCGAACGATATACGTGCGCGGTAAATTCGCCGTGGCGAGTGGGCAAGCGCGAAATTGCAACCGGATCGACCAGTTCTAACGGGGTGGTGCAAGCGACAGGATTGATGATGGAGCAGACATGTAAGGCCCGGATAGACTCAGATTTGAGCGGGATAGATGATGCTGCCTGGTAGATTATTCAACCCACGCCCGCTGCGCTTTGATGCACCACAACAAGGAAACGATAGAAATGGACGTTGCAATCATCCAGCAACAATTACGCGATTTTGCCGAAGCACGCGACTGGCCGCAGTTTCATACCCCCAAGAACCTGGTGATGGCGATGTCGGTAGAAATGGCCGAATTGCTGGAGCATTTTCAGTGGCTGACCCCGGAACAAGCGGTGGCACTGAAGGATGATCCGGCCCGGCTGGACGCGGTGGGCCAGGAAATGGCCGATGTGATGATGTATATGCTGCGGCTGGCCGACGTGCTGGGTGTGGATCTGGGCGACGCCATTGCGCGCAAGATGGTGCTGAACGCTATCAAATACCCGGCGCCATAACCCTGGGCGCATAGCGGAAACGGTCGTTTCCAGAGTGTATTACCCGCAGCAACGCACTCTGGTGGACCGGGTATCACCCCCTCGGTCCGAGGCTCAAGGTCTAGGCCTGCTGGGTTTTCAGCGTGTGCAGACTATGGCCGCAGGTCAGCAGTACGCCGATCCAGATCGGGATATACGTACCCAGCCCGGCGGCGGTGAACGGCTCGCCGAGGAACAGGATAGAGATAAAGAACAGCAGCACCGGCTCCACATAGCCGAGGATGCCCAGCACGCTCCACGGCAGCAATTTGCTGGCGGCCAGGTAGAGCGCAAACGCCGTCGCGGTCAGAATGCCCAGCAGCGGCAACATCAGCCACAGCATGGGCCGCAACGCCAGCGCGTGGGTGGCGGCGTCGTGGCTGGCCAGATACCACGCCACGCAGGGAAAGATAAACAGGCTTTCCAGTAAAAAAGCCGGCCACCGGATCCAGCTTGGCCCAGCGCCGCAACATCAGATAAGGCGGATAGCCCGCCGCCGTCAGCAAGGTCACCCACGAAAACGCGCGCGTCAGCCAGATTTCGTGCAGCACGCCCACGCAGGCAAAGCCCACCGCCAGCCATTGCAGCGGCGTCGGGCGTCTTTATAAAAAAAAGAAACCCGCCAGCACCATCACCAGCGGCAACAGAAAATAACCCAGCGAGACTTCCATCAAGCGCCCTACCCCGGCGCCCACATAAACAGCCATTGCTGTACAAACAACAAAAAACGCCGCCACCGGCAATACCAGCCACAGGACAGGCTCGCGCTTCATGCGGCCACACAAAGCCCAGAACCGGTCGGTCTGACGCAACAACATCAGCACCAGCCACATCGCCGGGATGGTAAAGGTGACGCGCCAGGCCACGATGGCCATGCCATCCAGCGGATGCAGCCACGCGGCATACGCGCCCAGCGTTGCAAACACCAACGACGCGCCCAATGAATAAGCAAACCCACGACCCGACAACAGCATAGATGACCTCTTGATAGAGGCGGCATGCTACCAGCCCGGCCGCATTTGCCCCAGCCCCGCCCGCTGGGTCGCCCCTTTGCTTGCGCCGCAGCGGGTGCGGGACGGGTGCCGTTCTGCTACATTGCGGCACCCGCTTTTGCTGTTTCAGGAACACCCATGTCGAGCTCGCCCAACACCATCCACCATCTGATCGTCCACCACCTCGAAAAGGCCGCCAGCGGCCCGGCCAGCACGCATCTGCGGCCCAACGAAGTGCCGGTAAGCGCCACTGCGCAACGCCTGGTGGATCATCTGTGCCAGCTTTACACCAGCCGTCTGGGTAAGGGATTCGGCAAGTTCGAGAGTGACGAGACGGCGTTTCCGATGCCCGCGCTAGTGCGGCAATGGGCGCAGGAGCAAGCCATCGACTTTGTCAGCTTCAGCCAGCAAATGATGGAACAGTTGCAGGTGCGTGCCGAGCAAGAACCGGCCGCCACCGGCGGCTATATCCTGATCGCGCATGCCAGCAACGAAGGCGGCGCATTCTTGCTGGTGGCGCTGGTGTCAGAAGTGATCGGCACCGCCATCGGCGCCAATATGGACATTAGCGACAGCGTGCATCTGGATATGGATAACCTGCGCGTGGCTGGCCGTATCGATCTGGACGCGTGGCAAGCGGGGGCGGATCGCTATCTGTCCTTCCTGAAAGGCCGTGGCGATGTGGCGCAGTACTTCAAGCTGTTTCTGGGCTGCAACGATGTGGTGACGGCGCTCAAAGAAACGCAAAAGCTGGTGCAGGGTCTGGAAAACTTTGTTGCCAAAACCCAGCTCGGGCACGAGGCCCGCGATACCTTGTTTGCCCGTGCGCACACTTATCTGGATGAGCTGGGCGACGACGCCCGGCCGGTGAGCCTGGACGAAGTGGCGGAAAAAGTCTGGCCCGATGCGCCAGCGGAAATGCGCGAGGCGCTGGCCGATGAAAAGCTGGAACTGTCGAGTGGCTTTGTGCCCGACCGACGTGCCATCAAGCCGCTGATGCGCTTCAAGGCGGCTGCCCCGGGCTGGAAACTGGAATTTGAGCGGGGCGCGCTGCGTAGCGGCGATGTCATCTACAACAAACAGAACGACACCATCGTGCTGTACAACGTGCCGGAACAACTGCGTAAAGAACTGCTGGGCGATTGAACGCATAGGGTGGGTCTAGACCCACCTTTCAAAGTGACTGGCTGGTACGCAGATGTTGGCATTCTTGTTCGCGGCTTTGGCTGGTGGGTCCAGACCCACCCTATAAACAAAACGGCATGGATAGCTCCATGCGTTTTGCGTTGCACCGGGCGATTGCCGTTTAGTGCAGTTGATGCTTCAGCTGGCTGAGCTGGTCATGCGCTTGTTTGACCGCGTCGCGCAATTTGCTGTCCAGATCATTGTTCTGCGCACGGCCTGCATGGCCTGGTCGCCCAGTTGCTCCAGCCGGTCGACGGCTTGTGCAAACTGTTGCTCGGGCACGTCGGCAGTCTGGCTGGCAAATTGCTGGCTGGTCTGCTGCGATTGCGTATCAAGCTGGGCGATGGTGTCTTGCAATTGTTGCGGCACGTTTTGAGTTTGGCGACACGTCTGCGCAGCAGTCTGCACGCTACGTTCGATCTGGGAAAAAAAACGTTGCTGGAATTCGCTGGTTTGCATGATAAGCACTCCGTGTTATTCGGCTTGCGCCTTGGAGAACCCAGTCTGCGCCAGCCCGGTGCAGATTACGCCCGGCATGGTGCGCGAACTGCTGTAGGACAGTGCGGCCCCAGCCACTGACAGGCGCTTAACTGCCCTGCAATTGCCGTTGCAGAAACGCCAGCACTTCCAGTTCGAGTTCACGCAGCGGAATTTCGGCCCGGGCCTTATCCGGATCAAGCACGCTGCCCTGCTGATAGGCCTCGATAATCACCGTGGATATAACACTTGCGACACACCGCCGGCGTGTTGCCCAGCCGCTGCGATACCACCTGCACCGTGGCGGTGATATGGCGCTTGGCATCGGCATCCGACTCATACGGCCAGTTGCGCGCCAGTTCGCCGGCCGCCAGTACCGTGCCCGCCCAGGTGCGGAAATCCTTGGCGGTGTAATCCTCGCCCGCGATGTCTTTCAGATATTCATTTACATCGGACGAATCCACGCCATGGCGCGCGCCGTCTTCGTCCAGATACTGAAACAATTCTTGCCCCGGCAACTCGCGACACTTTTGCACTATGCGCGCCAGACGGCGATCCGACAGCTCGATATCGTGCTGCTTGCCCGATTTGCCGCGAAAGTGAAAGCGCACCGTATTACCGCTGATATCGACATGCCGATTGCGCATGGTGGTCAGGCCATACGATTTGTTGGCTTTGGCGTATTCATCATTGCCCACGCGGATCAGCGTCGATTCCAGCAGCAACACCACGGCCGCCAGCACTTTGGTGCGCGGCATGCCACGTTGCGCCAGGTCTTGCGCGGCGCGCTCGCGGATTTGCGGCAAAGCGTGGCCAAAGGCCAGCATGCGGTGATATTTGGATTCATCGCGCACTTCGCGCCAACGCGTGTGATAGCGATATTGTTTGCGGCCTTTGGCATCGCGCCCGGTCGCTTGCAAATGCCCGTTGGCATACGGGCAAATCCAGACGTCGGTCCACGCGGGCGGGATGACCAATGCTTTGATCCGCGCCAGCGTGGTCAGGTCAGTCACGCGTTCGCCTTTGTACTCATACACCGTCTTGCCGCGCCGCAGCGCTCGGCTGATGCCGGGTTTGTCATCGCTGACATAACGCAGCCCGGCCAGTCTGGCGCTGGCCTTGGCGGCATCCACATCCGCAGTGGCGGCAACGGGCGGCAGCGGCGGTGGTTTGAGCGCTGCCTTGAGCGCTGTGGCGACTTGAGCGGTGTGCGCATTCATGCGGGCGGCCATATCAACCTTGCGGCGTGGCGGCATCCACCAGCGGCGGCAGGTCCACCGGGCTGAGATGGCGCGCATTGGCCGGATCAACCTGCTGGCCGCGATCATACGGCTCCAGCAATTGCGGCAGACCGGTTTTGAGGCGGTTTCGATGGCGGCGATCACGCGCACATCGGCCAGGCCTTCGCGACCATCCGGCTCCGGCCAGGTGCCATTGCGGATGCATTCGGAGAAATATTGCGTCTCGCCACCAAAGTGGTCGGTCTGCATAAAGGTTTGGTGGCTGCCCTCGCCTTCGAGCGTCAGATAGTGGTGGTAGTCCACCGACAAATCAAAACAGGTTCAACCCGCAAATCGCCCTTGGTGCCAATGACGCGATAGCTGTTCACCCCGGCCGAACCGGCATAGCTCACCACGAACTGCGCCAGTCGCTCCCCCGGAAACCGCAAGGTGACCGCCACGGTATCGTGGAAATCAAATTCCAGTTCGGGTCGCCGCGTGCCTGCGGCGTGCACTTCGATCGGCTCGGCGCCAAACATCATGCGCGCGGCATTGATCGGATACGGGCCCATATCCGCCACCGGGCCCGCCCAGAAACCGCTATGCGCGCGGTGATTAGCCGGATCCACCGGTTGGCCAAAGGCGGCGGTAAACAAGCGCACATCGCCCAGTTTGCCTGCGCGCACGGCTTCGACTGCGGCCAGGGTAGCGGGCTCAAAGTGCAAGCGATACGCCACCATAAACGGCGCTTTGCCGCGTTCGGCGGCCTGGATCATGGCCTCGCACTCGGCACGCTGACGGCAGCGGGTTTTTTTTCCAGCAATACGGGGATGCCGCGCTCCAACGCAGTGACGGCAAATTCCAGATGTTTCCAGTTGGGCGTGGCGATATACAAGGCGTCGATCAGCCCGAGCCGAGCAAGGTCTCGAACTGGTCGTAATCAAAGTGCGCTTCGGGCGGCACCTGATAGCGGTCGCCCAGTTGGCGCAGCTTGGCCGGATCGTCCGACACCAATGCGCCAACGCTGGAATTGCCCGTGTTGGCCACGCCCGGCAAAAAAATATTGCTGGCTGATCCAGCCACAGCCCACCACGCCATAACGCACCTGATCCATTGCCCACTCCGCTGTTGGTTGGCGCAGCGGCAATAACCGTGCGCGTTTGCCACGATAGTGGGTGCGCGGGCGGGGGCTGTATGTCAGACGCCTGCCAATATCCTCATCGGATCAACCTTATAGGCGCTGGCATCTTCGTAATCGACGATGCGGTCGCCGCCGCCCGCGCCCAGCGGACGCGCCAGATCCACTTCCTGCACCGGTATATAACTCTGGCTGCGGGTTGAGAAAAATACTTTGACGCGCGGTTTGAGCATTTCGGTCATATTCGGCTCGCTCACCACGCCGATACGGCCGCTTTCCAGCTTGACCATGCTGCCCACCGGATAAATGCCCACCATGCGGATAAATGCCTGTACCAGCTTGGGATCAAGATGCGACGGCGCCCATTCCCACATGCGGCGCAAGGCTTCGGTGGGCGACAAGCCCGTGTGATAACAACGATTGCTGGTGATGGCGTCATAGACGTCGACCACCGCTGCCATGCGTGCCAATGTCGAAATCTGCTCGCCTTGCAGGCCATGCGGATAACCGCCGCCGCCAAAACGCTCGTGATGATGCAGCGTGATGTCGAGCGCGATATCGGGAATCTCCGGCACATCTTTGAGCACATCCCAGCCCAGCCGCGGATGCTGTTTGATCAATTCAAATTCAGCTTCGGTCAGGCGGCCGGGTTTGTTCAGCACTTCGGACGGGATTTTCATTTTGCCGGTGTCGTGCAGCAATCCGCCCATGCCGGCCAGTTGCACCACGCTCGAATCAAAGCCCACCGAGCGGGTAAAACTCACCATCAGCGCGCATACCGCTACTGAGTGCAGAAAGGTGTATTCGTCGGCCGTTTTGATCTGCAGCAAGGCAGTCAGCGCACCGCTGCTGCGCGAGATGCTGTTGGAAATTTCTTCCACCAGCGGCTCCAGGCTGCTGACCTGCACCACCTTACCCAGGCGCACATCGTTCATGACCTGCTGTACTGCGACTTTGGCCTGATTCTTGATGCGACCGGCGCGGCCCATTTCTTCGGCCACCGTCATGCGGATGATGGGGGCTTCGGCCGTTACCGCCTGCAGCATTTCTTCGTGCACGCGCTGGCGCACTTCGGCCTGGGTGGGGGCATCGGCGACATCCAGACCCTTGTCGGTGTCGATGTAGAGCGAACTGATGCCGGCGGCGCGGATGCGTTCGATTTCGGACGCTTCGCGCAGCGGAAACTGGTTGCGCACAAACGGATGGTTAAACCAGTCGGTGTCCAGGTCATGGACGTACATTCCGATCTTGAGATCGGCAAAAGGTATTTTTTTTGATCATGGCCGGTGCCTGGGCTGCAGAGGCGGACGGAGAAGTCGCGCACGCGTCGAATATGGCATATCCGGCCATGCGTTTTGGCCCAGGAGTACACCTGGGTTACAGCGCGGTATTTTGACGTATCACATGCAAAAGCATGCCGATGGCATGCCTTTTTTTGCATATGACTTTGTACTGCAGCGTATCAAACGCCGTTTAGCTGCCGCTACCTTGCGGTTCGACTGCTGGCTTGGAGGCTTTAGCCTTCTTGGCTTTTTTTCGGCTTTTTTGGCCGTCTTGTGCATCGGCATATCTTGCGAAGTTTCTGGCGTCGCAACCCCGTTGGCGCCACCGGCACCGTTGGCTTCACCCTCTGCAAAGGCGGCGGCCGGAATGGCCAGGGCCGCTGCAATCAACAACGAAGTCAGCTTGATCATGCTTTATCACTCCCGAGTTAGTCATGGCGCTGCTCGCCACCGCTACGCAGTGTAGGAGAGCCAATATGCCAAACGCATCAGAGAAGCACCCGCGCCGCTGTCAGCGCTTTCCCCTTTATCGCAATCTGGCCCCCGCCGGGCGACGGCGTGCGCTGCGGGCGCAAAAAAAGCGACCCGAAGGTCGCTTTTTTTCTAACACGGGCTCGCGCCGCATCAATGGGCCATCACAGACCTTTAACCGCGTAGATTGACAGCGTGTTACGCCAGTAGCCCTGGTAGTCCATGCCACAGCCAAACAAAAAAGCGATCTTCCACCGCCAGACCGACAAAGTCGGCACTCACGCCGGGGGCTTTGCGGTTGTGCAGTTTGTCGACCAGCACCGCCACCAGCACTTCTTTGGCACCGAGCTTTTTTGCAATGGTCGATAACAGCAGCCAGGGTGTGGCCTTCGTCGAGGATGTCGTCGATGATCAGCACGCTGCGGCCTTTCATGTCATCACGCGGCGGCACCAGCCAGTTGAGCGCGCCGCCACTGGTTTCGTGGCGATAACGCGTGGCATGCAGGTAGGAGCATTCCAGCGGAAACTGCAGGCGCGGCAGCAGGTGGCCAGCAACAATCAGGCCACCGTTCATGATGGTGTACACAATCGGATTGCTGCTGGACATCCGCTTGGTAATGTCCACCCCCAGTCGATCGATCGCGGCCAGCACTTCTTGCTCGTCATGCAGGCAGTCAGCGTTATCGATAATGGTATGGGCTTCAGGGAGTTCAAGCGTCACGGGTAAGTCCTCGTTCTTAATGTCCGGCAAAATCGCAGATCGTAAACAGCGGCAAATGATTATCGGCGATCAGTTTTGAGCCACCCAGTTCAGGCAGATCAACAATGGCCGCCGCTTCGACAACGGTGGCGCCCAGGCGGGTCAGCAGCTTGGCCGCAGCCAGCATGGTACCGCCCGTGGCCACCAGATCGTCGATCAATAACACCCGATCGCCAGGTTTGACGGCGTCGGTATGAATTTCGACAGTGGCCGAACCGTATTCCAGTTCGTATTCTTCTGCCACTGTCAGATACGGCAACTTGCCTTTTTTTGCGGATGGGCACAAAGCCCAGATTCAGCTCATAGGCCACCACCGCCCCCAGAATAAAGCCGCGTGCGTCGACGCCTGCCACCATATCCAGCTTTTCGTCCATATAGCGGTGCACAAAGGTGTCCACCAGCAAACGAAAGGTTTTGGGATTTTGCAGCAGCGGCGTGATGTCACGGAACATCACCCCGGCCTGCGGCCAATCCGGCACCGTACGGATCTGGGATTGCAGATACTCGGCGTACAACGGCTTTTTTCATCCTGGTAAATCCTGGTTACTCACAAATCAAAAGAGGGCGAACTTCACCATCCACAGCAGCGCAATCACGATCACGGCCGGGGACAGATCCTTGAAACGCCCAGCCAGCAGCTTGACGCGACATAGCTGATAAAACCAAACGCAATGCCATCGGCAATCGAATAGGTAAACGGCATGCCAAAGGCGGTGACCACGGCCGGCGCGGCTTCGGTCAGATCATCCCATTCGATTTCAGCCAGGCCACGCGCCATCAGCACAGCCACGTAGCACAGTGCCGGGGCGGTGGCGAATTCGGGCACCGAGCCCGCCAGCGGCGACAACACCAACGCCACCAGGAACAGGATGGCAACCACAACGGCGGTCAGACCGGTGCGGCCACCCACGGCGGTGCCGGCAGCAGATTCAATATAAGCGGTGGTCGAAGAAGTACCCAAGGCTGCACCCGCCACGATTGCGGCGCTATCGGCAAACAGGGCTTTTTTTTCAGGCGCGGCAGCTTGCCGTCTTTGTCCAGCAGGCCCGCGCGATGCGAAACGCCAATCAGCGTGCCGGTGGTATCAAACAGATCAACAAAAAAGAATACAAAGATCACACCAGCCAGACCGGCATTGAGCGCGCCTTTGATATCCATTTGCAGCAGCGTCGGAGCCATCGACGGCGGTGCCGAGAACACGCCACCAAACTTGCTCAGACCCATCGCAATCGAGATGACGGTGACCGCCAGAATGCCGATGATGATGGAACCCGGCACGCGACGATATTCCAGCGCCACAATCAGCAAAAAAGCCGAATACGGCCAGCAAGGCCGACGGTGAATGGATATTACCCAGCGTAACCAGCGTGGCCGGCGAACCCACCACAATGCCCGCGCCCTTGAGCGCAATCAGGGCCAGAAACAGACCGACACCGGCCGAAATCGACAGCTTGAGCGAATGCGGGATGGCGTTGACCAGGGCTTCTCGCACCTTGAACAAGCTCACCACCACAAAAATCACGCCCGAAATAAACACCGCGCCCAGCGCGATTTGCCAAGCACTTTCATGCCCATGCACACCGAGAAAGTAAAGTAAGCGTTGAGACCCATGCCCGGCGCCAGCGCGATCGGGTAGTTGGCCACCAGACCCATCACAGCCGAGCCCAGCGCGGCCGCCAGACATGTGGCGACGAAGACTGCGCCGAAGTCCATGCCGGTCAGCTTCAGGATCGAAGGGTTGACGAAGATGATGTAGCCATCGTCAAGAAAGTGGTAAAGCCCGCCAGCACTTCGGTCTTGACGTCCGTGCCGTGCTCCTTCAGTTTAAAAAACGACTCAAGCATCTTTGGTCCCCGGAATTTCTATTGTTTAAATAGTTAATGGTTTATAGCGTGTCCGCCGCCCGCGCGCGCCGGACCAAGCCGCCGCGACGCCAGATAAAACAACTTCCCGCGCCCTGCCTTCTGGTGGAAGGTCGTGAGAAGGGAACAACAGATCGAACCTGGAAAAAAACAGTGTCTGGTAGCAAGAAACGCGCCCACCACCGGGCTGGACGACAGCCAGCTTGCAATTTTGCCGGCGGCTGACAAAGTGACAGCGGCGCTGGCCAAATGGTCAAAACGCGGGACGCCCGGTAATGCGCGCCAAGCGCCTGATCTTTAAGTGATACGGTGTGTCTGCCTCCGCGCCGATACGCAACGGACCACCCCGGATCAATAAAAGGTGCGCAGTGTACTCTGGGCTGTAAGGTTCAACAATCCTTACGGCCTTTTGTAGCGGATGGGCGGCGCTTACTTGTGGGGCGCTCGCGCACCCTGCCGGTGCAACGGCACTAGGGCAAACGCAGCCCGGTCTCTTGCGCAATATGCGTCATCACGCCCTCGCAACCCGCCTCGACTAGATCAAGCACGTGCTCAAAGCCATCCGGGCCACCGTAATAGGGATCGGGCACTTCACGCTCAGGCTGCCCGGGTGCGAAATCAAGAAACAATTTGATCTTGTGCCGGTACGCCGCCGGGCAGTGCTGCTGCAATCGCCGCAGATGCGACTGATCCATCGCCAGCAGCAAATCGAAATGCTCAAAGTCATGCGCATTGACCTGGCGCGCCCGCAGCGCGCTCAAATCAATATCGCGCTTGCGCGCATGCTGCTGCGCGCGCCGATCCGGCGCTTCGCCGACGTGATAATCATCGGTACCCGCCGAATCAACTTCGACCTGAGCCTGCAACCCGCCTTGCGCACCATCTGGCGCAATAAACCGTCCGCGGTGGGGCTGCGGCAGATATTGCCGGTGCAGACCATCAAAACTGAATAAACACCCATAACATCAATCCCTTATAAAATCTTCAGGAAATTTTTTTCCGTGATGAAGTGCAAGCCATGTCGGTCACACCTTAAGAAGCTCGCAAAATTCCATGACCATACCGCAGAAGTAATGCCTGGTAGCCTGCCTGCAACCGCCGCCTCAGGCGGGTTTTGCTTTGCTATACAAAGCGATGATCTTTTTTTTGATCAGCGAGAAGGATGGTCTATGAATTGAAACTGTGCAATCGCATCGCGCCACCCCAATACTGCTCCAATGATAATTGCCAATAAGCCAGTATCAGCAGCATTGGCTTCCTGGGGCGATGACGCATCCCTAAATCAAAATAGAGCACGCTAAAAGCCGTTACAAATCCTTGACACGCCAAGGCCCCGAGATACCTTTTAAAATTCAAACCGTGCTGATACGGCACCAAATCTGCTCCCTCATTTATTCCAAGATTGAAATTCGTGGGGGTTAAATAATCGTATGAATACCACGTCACAATCGAAACAAGTGGAACGGCAAGCCCGATGAAAATATACGAATAGCGGCCAAATCGAGGATGAATCAATTTAATCATCGCCGCCTGAATAGTCTGGGAAAGTGAAAAGACGGCAAATATACCAATTACAGCGAGCACACTAAAAAAAAGCGGGGACAACGCCATCATCAAACCAGCGTTGCCTTGGGTCCTGTTTGGATTTCCGTGAATAAAATCAATGAATACCAATGAAACCAGAACTGATATTGATAATGCCAAAGCCGAAAAAAACCGCCACCCAAAGCAGGCTTTTGATAAAAAAAATATCCGCTATAATTTTTTTTCGTCACTCGCGACATTCATATATCACCCCGGAAAAAATCATATTCCGCCAATCAAGATGGCCACTACGCGTCGGTCGCACCCATCGACGCTGGCGGACGCCTGATTGCCGCGCCTTCCTTGCTAAGCAAACCCGCCTTTGCCGACAAGCTGCGCGCCGATATTTGCGACGAAGAATCAAGAAAGCGGCGCTGCGATGCGTGCCAGGCGCAATGGCACCACAGGCTCTGCCCGCTGTCGAGCGCCACAGCGGGTTAGAGGCGCATTCCGCGCGCGGCTGAACTAGCTTTCGCCAGAAGGCCCGCTGCGCCACCTCGAGAATAGTCTGATAGATCAAAACAGTTGCGGGCTGAGATAGTCCGGGCCGTGACTCCGACTGCGGGGCCGCCTGTTCTGGAGCTCGAGATGAACCTATCTGAACAAGACATGCTGCAATACAACGCCGCCGTGCGCATGCTGCAATCGGCCGATTCGGGCGAGCAGCTATCGATCAGTTCAAGCAACTGGCTGCCAAAGGCATGGGCAAGGCGGCGTGGAATGTGGCAGTGGCGTATTTGCGCGGGCAGCGCGTGGCGCCCGATGCGGTCATCGGGGCGCGCTATATGTTGGTGGCCGCGCTGGCCGGCGAGCAGAAGGCGTTTTATCCGGTCAGCCGTCTCTACACCGCAGGCGTGTTGCCCGCCACGCCCGATGCGCATGACGAAATGCAGCGCTTTGTGGCGGCACGCTGGTTCTGGCGCGCGCTGGCGCAAGGCGACCAACGCGCCTGGGCCGATTGCAGCTGCATCCACGCCTCGGTGATGTTCCGTTGCCTCGGCTTTGTACCCTATCGCTAGGCGGCCCCGGAACGGCGCATGCGCGAGCAGTGTTATGATGCGGCTTTTGCAATATCGGCTTGATGCACATGGCACAGAATGAAGCGTTCGACCACGACGATGACGTGGAACTGATCAGTAAATCGCAAGCAAAGCGTGATTCCACCCGCCTGCAAGAACTGGGCGAGCAGCTGGTCGCTCTCGATATCAAAGTTGTCTCCACGCTGGGCTTGCCCGAGCGCCTGGTCGAGGCCATCCGCGAATGCAAGCGCCTGCGTAGCCACGGTGCCTTGTCGCGGCAAAAAAACAATTTATCGGCAAGCTGATGCGCCAGGTTGATCCGGAACCGATCCAGGCCTTGCTGGACCGTATGGCGGGCACTTCGGACGAACACAACGCCTGGTTGCACAAGCTGGAACGCACGCGCGAACAGATGCTGGCTGATGGCAAAACGGTCGAAGCGTTTGTGGCGGAATATCCGGCGGTTGATGTTCAGCACCTGCGCCAGTTGATCCGCAATGCCTCAAAGAGCGCGAGCAGCAAAAGCCGCCCAAGGCCTATCGCGAGCTGTTCCAGCTGCTGAAGGAATACATCCCCGAACCCGCCCTGCCCCGTTCTGATGGCACCGGCGCGGTGGACCTTGCTGACGCGACCGACGAGGAATAAGGCATGAGCTGGCAAGCCCCCGCGCGTGGTTTGTTGTTTGATATGGATGGCACGCTGGTTGATTCCACCCCCTTGATCGAGCGCATCTGGCGCGGCTGGGCGGCACGCCATGGCATCGACGCGGAATATCTGTTGCAGTTTGTGCATGGTCGGCGGGGGGTTGAGACCATCCAGATCGTGGCGCCAGAGATGGATGCAGCGGCCGAGGTCAAAATCTTGCTGGCCGAAGAAATGGCTGACATGAGCGGCATTACCCAAATCCCTGGCGCGGCCGATTTTGTCGGCCAGTTGCAGCCGCAGGAATGGGCGGTGGTCACTTCCGCGCCGCGCGATATTGCGCTGGCCAAATTACGCGTGGCCGGGGTGCCGGCTCCAGCCATCATTATCGGTGCCGAAGAGGTCAACATCGGCAAGCCGCATCCGGAAGCCTACCAACGCGGTGCGGCGGCGCTGGGCTTTGCGCCGCAAGACTGCATCGCGTTTGAAGACGCCGACAGCGGCATCCGCTCGGCCCACGCGGCAGGCATGCACGTTGTAGCCATCGCGCATGCCGCGGGGCTGGACCAGACCGGGCTGGCGCATCGCCAGATCAATCATTATCACGACCTCAAGCTGACGCGCACGGCCACTGGCCTGGTGTTGGCCAGCGCGGAGTAAATCGCATGAGCTTGCAGATTGGCCTGGTGTCCGTGTCTGACCGCGCCAGCCAGGGCGTGTACACCGACCAGGGCATCCCGGCATTACGCGAATGGTTGAGCGCAGCCTTGACCACGCCGTTTGAAGTTCACACCCGGCTGATTCCGGATGAACAAGCCGAAATCGAAAGCACGCTGATCGAACTGGTCGACACCACCGGCTGCCAGTTGGTGTTGACCACCGGCGGCACCGGCCCGGCGCTGCGCGATGTAACCCCCGATGCCACGCTGGCCGTGGCCGACCGCGAAATGCCCGGCTTTGGCGAACAGATGCGTCAGGTCAGCCTGAAGTTTGTGCCCACGGCGATCCTGTCGCGCCAGGTGGGTGTAATCCGCAAGCAAAGCCTGATTCTTAATCTGCCGGGGCAGCCCAAGGCCATCCGCGAAACGCTGGAAGCTTGAAAGATGCCGATGGCAAGACGCTGGTGCCAGGTATTTTTTGCTGCCGTGCCTTACTGCATTCAGTTGCTGGATGGCCCGTATATAGAAACCGACGCCAGCGTCGTCGCCGCCTTCCGCCCCAAATCTGCCATCAAACCCGCGCCTGCGGTCTGAGAGTATCTGCATGAGTACGTCTGAATTGCTCGACGCCATCGAAATCGACACCGGCGCCCAGCCGACTGCCGCCGTCATCTGGATGCATGGTCTGGGCGCGGACGGCAGCGACTTTGCTGGCGTATTGCCGCAACTGCAACTGCCGGCAACGCTGGCCGTGCGCTTTGTGTTTCCGCACGCGCCACATATGCCGATTACCTGCAACAACGGCTATGTGATGCGCGCCTGGTACGACATTCTGTATTTTGATGATATTGATCGGCATGCGACGAGAATGGCGTGCGCCAGTCGATTGCTGCGGTGGGTGCCATGATTGCGCAGCTGAACCGGGACGGTATTCCGACTGAACGCATCGTGCTGGCGGGCTTCTCGCAGGGCGGCGCGATTGCGTATAGCGCGGGTTTGACGTTTCCGCAAAAGCTGGCCGGCATCGTGGCGCTATCGACTTATTGGCCGTCCGCCACACTGATCACCGACTCGCCCCACACCATCAACCGGAGCACCCCGGTCTTTGCGGCGCATGGCTTGCAAGACCCGGTCGTGCCCTATGTGCTGGGCGACCGTGCCCGCGCCGCGACTGAGGCTTTGGGCAACCCGGTGCAATGGCAGCATTATCCGATGCAGCACTCGGTATGCGTGCCGGAATTGCAGGCAATCGGCGCGTTCTTGCGCACTGTGCTGGTCTGACCGGTATGCGTGGGTTGTGACGCGCCCTTCAAAGCCAGGCAAACCCCAAGCTGAACTGGCAGCAGCATAAAAAAAAGCCCCGCTGTTGCGGGGCTTGGCTTAAGACGATTGGCTGAGAACGGTGACCGTGACCCAGATCCAGTCCACGCCCTTTTCCAGCTGCGCACCGAGGCTCACGGTAAATTTGCGATCACGCGCCTGCACCTGATAAATCCGTCCGCCCGCGTAATCGGCCGAGTGCACCAGCAGTGTGTTGACGCTGGTGCCATCAATCTCATGCGGCACATACAGGGCGGTACCCGTGGTGAGCAGCGCCGAGCCGTCGATGGCATCAAAATCACCCAGCGCCAATGTGGCATGTTGATGCGCAGGCGGCGCATCTGTGCGCATTTGCACTGCCACCGGCGTGGCCGACAACACTTGCACACCGGCATAAACATCAAATTCATTCAGCCGCGACAAGCGCCGGATGACGCACACGCGCCAGTTTTCTTCGGCGGCAAAGCGCATACCCAGCAATTCGCCCGGCCTGGCCCATTCATTGCTGGCTATGGGCAGGATGGCGCCGTAGCCGCCTTCTGATTCGTTCTCGATATTCCAGCTCTGCCAATCCGCCGCCACCTGCACCGCTTGCTGCGCCGATTGCGCCTGTTTGCTGCGGGTACGGGCCGAGACAAAGCCGTACAGGCGCATATCCATGACTTCGTCGTAATCGATCGCTTCTTTGGCTTCTTTGCCACTGGTAGCGGCATATTTGCCGTTGTCCGCGCGCACATGTTTGTAAAGCCGGTCCAGCCCATGCACCACATCAGCGGTCTTCTGCACGTTGTGCCGATGGCTGCGCTGAATCTGCGCGTTGCGGATCGACATGCTCCAGTACACCTCCAGGTGCTTGAGCAGCTCGATGCACGAGGCAGTGCGGCAATCCGAATTCATGCCCAGCGATTGCGGCGTGGCGCCCGCTTCGAGCTTGCGCAACCAGTCCTGCACGCCGTTGAGCATTTCAAAAAAATGCCCCAGTAGCGATACGGCTCACCGTGCGCGTCGTCGCGGACTTTCTCGGGGCCTTGTTTGTCGGTGAGGTTGACGCAGTAATGATGGCGATCCGGCAAGAACCGGCGTGAAATCTGCACATCGTGTGACCACACATCCAGCCAGTCATCCACCCAATCCAGTTGCCGCACCGACAGGTTGTTGGCCGCAACCGTGTTCAGCATCAACAGCTGTATATATTCATCAGCGCACGAAGAAACGCGGCCTTCGCGCTGGCCGTACAAGGCAAATGGATTGCTGTCGAAGCCTTCGATTTCGGACAGGCGATACAGGCTGTGCGCTTGTGACCACAGCTTGCCCGGCACTTTATCAAAGCGGAAGTAATGCCATTTGGCCACCACCGCCAGGTAATGCAGGCTGCGCGCGATGGCTTGTGGCAGAAACGGGCGCCAGACGCGCTTTTCGGGCGTGCTGGTTTCCAGCAACACAAAACGGCCATAGGCCTGCACCATGGCTTCGGCAAAGCGACGATGTCTTCAAACAGTTTCTGTTCAATATTTTTTGGCCATGCGCGGATTGGCCACATATTGATCGCGTATGGTTTCCAGCGCGCCTTGTGCTTCTTCGTCCAGCAGCAACAGCGATTGCAACTGATCGGGGGCGACGGGCCGTTGGGTATGCAGGAATTCGCGCACCACCGCCGCCACGCGTTCACGCTGCGCCTGCGGGTCGACCTCGTGCAATCTGGCGCACCAGGCTGCAGCGGCCTTGGGCGAAGACAGCGGCGACTTGTCGCGGGCAAACAGGTTGTTCAGCAATTCGCGCATGCTTGTTCTGCTCTTGTGTATTTATTCTGGTTTTATGCTGCGGCCACCCCGCCATCGCCGCGTTCCACCCAGAAGCGGGCGTCGTCGACGCGGTCAAAGACCTGGATTTGTGCTTCAGAAAACAATTGGTTCAGCCACGCCGTCCACGTAACCCACTGGTCGCTGCTTACAATGGCGACACGACCAAAATCGGCGCGATGTTTGCGGCCGAATTTGACTTCTTCGACCATGGTGTCAATGGTGTAACCCGACATCATGCTCAGATCAAACAACAGGTTGGGCTTGCCTTCAAACTGGATCCGGTACAGCACGTTCTCTTCAAACTCGCGGAAGTCGTGCAAGGTGAACTCAGCGAACACACTCACGGCGACATGGTCAGCTTGTTGATCGATCGTAATCATAATCGGCTCCTAGTTTATTACAATACCCGACAGCCCCAAACCAGAAGTTGTCGGGGCAAGAACTTACGCCACAGTATGCGCGACCAACGGTCGGCGCCGCCATCGCCATTATCCCAAGGCGGTTAGTGGTCTTCTTCGTCGTCCAGCGGCGGGCGGTTCTGCAGGCGTGCTCGCGTCATCGCCATTTTCATTTCGCGCACCGCAGTCGGCAGTCCAACGATCAAAGCGTGGGATATGATCGCGTGCCCGATATTGAGTTCCTCAATTTGCGGAATCGCCGCAATCGGCTCCACGTTGTGATAGTTGAGCCCGTGCCCGGCATTGACCACCAGGCCCAGATTGGAGGCGTATTCGGCTGCCACCTTGATGCGCGCGTATTCCAGCTCTTTGCTCTTGCGATCACGCGCGGCGCCATAGCGCCCGGTGTGCAGTTCGACCACCGACACGCCCAGCGCATGGCACAGGCGGATTTGTTCAAAGTCGGGGTCAACAAAGATGGAAGTGCGGATTTGCGCTGCGTGCAGTTTACGCACGTAATCGCCGATTTCCTGTTTACGCCCGCGCACGTCCAGACCCTGCCACAGGCCGGGTTCATCGCGCGTGGGCGGGACCAGGCAGACATCGCTCGGCGCCTGGTCAATGGCGAAGGCCAGCAATTCGGGATCAAGCGCGATCTCCAGGTTGAGCCGCGTTTGCAGCAGCGCCCGGACCAATCGCACGTCTTCATCGCGAATATGGGCACGGTCCTGGCGTAACAGCATGGTGATCAGATCGGCGCCCGCTTGTTCGGCCACCTGGGCGGCAAAAAACGGGGCTGGGTTTGCGGTCATCGCGCGCGTTGCGCACGGTCGCGACGTGATCGACGTTGACGCCTAGCAATAATGCGCCGGCCATGGCGGGCACTCCTGTTATGTCCGGCGCAGGCTGCACCGGGTGGGAATGCACTAAATATAAGCCACTGCGCGAGCCCGCCCAAGCGCTTTGTCACGGCCCGCGCCGGGCTGCGGCGCGATCAGAGTCTTTGCAAATCCAGCAATAACTGGCGCGTGTGCAAGGGTTGTTCGCCCAGCACACTGCCTAATGCTTGCCGCATCAACAACTTGGCCTGAGCCAGCGTGCGTTCGCCGTTGACCTTGCCGCTGGCAAGTTCCAGCAACACTTCGCCGTCAAAGCGGCCCTGCCCCGGGGCAGCGGCAAAGAAACCCTGACCGCCGACAAAGGCATATTGCGCGTGGCGAGCACGGCCTGACCGTTAACTTCATGGGCAAAATCGAGGCCGTAGCCCAGGCCGGACAGCAAGGCGAGTTCAAACCCGCGCAGGATGGGTTCAACCTGGCACCTGCGTCGGTGGGCAAGACAGAGAGTTGTCGCACCGCCTCGTAATAGGCGGCGAACAGGTGCGGATGCGGATCTTCGCGGGGTAACAGCCGCATCAGCAGTTCATTGATATAGAAGCCGCATAACAAGGGCGAGCCGACCGGATGCGCCAGCCCCCCCTGCCAATCGGCCGCGTGCAAGGTTTTGACTTCGCCGCCGCCGAACCACGACAGCAGCAAAGGCTGAAACGCCATCAGCACGCCACGCAATTGCGAACCGGGCCGTTGCGCGCCGCGCGCCACTACCGTCAAACGACCGTGGTCGCGGCTGAAGATATCCAGCAGCCGACTGGTCTCGCGGTAGGCATACTGATGCAGGATAAACACCGGCTGCGCGTCAATACGCGGCTGGCTTTTACCACTGCGAGGGCGCTTGCTGCGCGCGGGCGCGGCCAATGGCGGTCCTTACTCGAAACCGTGTTGACGCAACACGCGCGTGTCGTCGGCCCAACCGCTTTTGACCTTGACCCACACTTGCAGGAACACCTTGGCATCGAACAGTTTTTTCCATATCGACACGGGCATCGGTGCTGATGCGTTTGAGTTTTTTCGCCATTCTTGCCGATCAGGATAGCCTTCTGGCCATCACGATCCACCAGCACGGCGGCATAAATCTTGTACAACGGCCGGCCATCGCGCATGGTTTCTTCGTCGAACTTTTCGATTTCGACGGTCATGGCATACGGCAATTCGTCGCCCAGCATGCGGAACAACTTTTCGCGGATGATTTCGGAAGCCAGGAAACGCGAATTACGGTCGGTAATCTGGTCCTCATCGTACAAAGGCACCGACACCGGCAGCAACGGCGTTACCGCTTCCATCAGTACGTCCAGCTTTTGCGCCTTCATCGCCGAAACCGGCACGATGGCGTGGAAGTTGAACGCGGCCGAAACGCGTTGCAAGAACGGCAACAACACGCCCTTGTCGGCCAGTTCATCCACCTTGTTCACCACCAATAACACCGGGCGATTGTCTGGCAGCAGCTTGAGCACGGCTTCGTCGGCGGGGCCAAAATTCAATGCTTCGATCACAAACAACACCACATCCACATCGGCCAGTGTGGTGGTGACGTTGCGGTTCATCGCGTCGTTGAGGGCATTCTTGTAGCGCGTCTGGAAACCAGGGGTATCCACAAATACGTATTGCGCTTTCGGCTCAGTCAGCACACCCGTCACGCGGTGGCGCGTGGTTTGCGCTTTGCGCGAGGTAATGCTGATTTTCTGGCCGATGAGGTGGTTCATCAGCGTGGATTTGCCCACGTTAGGGCGGCCCACAATGGCGACAAAGCCACAGCGGTAATCGGGAGGAAACGCGCTCGGGGTGGCCGCGGTTTCAATAAGATCAGAGTCAGCCATATTCGGCTCCATAGGAAGGTCTACGCACGCTACTCAGGCGTGGGTCTACAGGTGTAGATAAAAAAAAGTCCGGCGCGCCAGGTGGGTGCGCGGGGTAGTACCGCACCCGCTCAGGTGCGTTTACCGGCTTTACCCGGATATTTCTCTTTGAGGATGCCCAGCGCATCGCCCGCGGCCACTTGTTCCGCCGCACGCCGGCTGGCACCGAGGCACGGGTTTGCACCGCCAGCTCGGGCACATTGCACGCCACCTCAAACACCAGATTAGGCGATTCGCCTTCCTGGCGTACCACCTCATACAGCGGCAGCGCTTTGTGGCGCGCCTGCAGCCATTCCTGCAAGGCTGTCTTGGGGTCTTTGAGGCTTTGCTCGGGTCGATGGCCGTAATGCGCGGCACAAACAACATCTCTACGACGGTTTGCGCGGCTTCAAAACCGCCGTCCAGCCAGATGGCGCCAAAGATGGCTTCGAGCGCATCGGCCAATATCGACGGCCGCCGGTGGCCGCCGCTTTTGAGTTCGCCTTCGCCCAGCGACAGATAATCGCCCAGCTCCAGCGTGCTGGCCACGTCGGCCAGCGACTCCTGACGCACCAGCGAGGCACGCAGGCGCGATAATTCGCCTTCGTTCAGCTGCGGAAAATGCACAAACAGCGCGCGGCCCACCACCGCATTCAGCACGGCGTCGCCGACAAATTCCAGCCGCTCATTATGCGTTGCGGCGTAGCTGCGATGAGTAAGCGCCTGACGAATCAGGCGCTGCTCGTTAAAGGTATAACCGAGCACCTTTTGCAGGCGCTCGGGAGGCAAAACAATAGACACGCTTATGGACTACCTGTGCGCCGCTGCCTTCGTAGATATCGAAATCAAACAGCAAGCTGATATTGGCCACCAAAGGCACGGTGCGCTGATAGTTGACGCTCACGGAAGTATTGCCGCCAGCCTGCTGGATTTGCAGATCGCTGGCCTTTACCGATTCGATATCGTCAATTTCCGCGTGCTTGGAGAAGGCACTGCGAATTTCTGCAGGCGGTTGGCCCGCGCCTTCTTTGGCAATGGTTTTGATCGTCTTCTTGATGTTGAAATACTCAACATAAGCCGGGATCACTTTAAAGAATGTCACTGCGACGGCTGCGACAAACACCGCCACCATAATAAAACCGAAAAAACGAAAGCCCTTGTTGCTTGCGCATTTTTTTTAATATCCCCCTGAAGCGCGCCGGATCATATTGCCCGGTTCGCGCGGTGCTTCGATGTGTCAGTGTATGACGGTGCCGATACGGCGCAGATCATGCAGGTTGAACCACACCAGAAAGGCTTTGCCGACCACATATTTGTCCGGCACAAAGCCCCAGTAGCGGCTATCGGCCGAGTGATCCCGGTTGTCGCCCATCATGAAGAAGAAGCCGTCCGGGACCTTACAACTAAAGCCATCGTCATCATAACGGCAGTTTTCGCGGAACGGAAAGTCGCGCACCTCCGAAAGCATGACGTATGGCGGATTCCCGATGGCTTGCAGCGTGTTGTAGGTATGCGCGCCCTGGGTTTCCTTGAACTGGTTGTTGCGCTCAAGGCGTTGACCATCTTCAACGTATTCCAGCTGACCGGCATCCGCGGTCGGCACCGGCTTGCCATTGATGGTGAGTTGCTTGTGGCGGTATTCCACGGTATCGCCCGGCAGGCCGATTACGCGCTTGATAAAGTTGATCTCCGGGTTCTCGGGATAGTTGAATACCATCACGTCGCCATGCTCGGGCTGCCCCACCGGTATCGCCACATTGTTCAGAATCGGCACCCGCAGGCCATAGGAAAACTTGTTGACCAGAATAAAATCACCCACCACCAGGCCCGGCCGCATGGACGAAGACGGAATCTGGTACGGCTCGATCACAAACGAGCGCAGCAAGAACACCACCAGGATTACCGGAAAGAAACCGCGACCATATTCAACCCAGTCGGCGGGCTGCTTGTCACCCCGGGCCTTGCTGAGCCTGAACTTGTCCAGCGCCCACACCACGCCCGTCAGCACCACAAAAAATCAGCATGGCGCCAGGAATCGAAAACTTCTGCACCAGCAGAATGAACACACCGACGATGGCAAACAGATAGCCGTATTGCACCAGTTGCGGCGCTTCAGTGCCGGTGCGCGGCTGCTTGTTGCCAAGCACAATCATGATGGGCCAAGCAATGTGACGATTGCGCCGATCAAATTCCAGTTCATCAGAGACCTTGTAGGTGGTTGGGCGAGCCCGGCTTGCGGCCCGCCAGAAACGCTTTTATTTATCGCTGACTTGCAGGATGGCGAGGAAAGCCTCTTGCGGGATTTCCACGTTGCCCACTTGTTTCATGCGCTTTTTTTACCGGCTTTTTTTGCTTCTCAAGCAGCTTTTTTTCTTCCGCGTGATATCGCCGCCATAACATTTGGCCAGCACGTCTTTACGCATGGCCTTGACGGTTTCACGCGCGATGATGTGGCTACCAATCGCAGCCTGGATGGCGATATCAAATTGCTGGCGCGGAATCAGTTCGCGCATTTTGGACACCAGTTCACGCCCGCGATACACGCTCATGGAGCGATGCACGATCAGGCTTAACGCATCGACGCGCTCGCTGTTGACCAACACGTCCAGCTTGACCAGGTCTTCAGCGCGGAATTCCTTGAAGTCATAGTCCAGCGAGGCGTAACCGCGCGATACCGACTTGAGCTTGTCAAAGAAATCCATCACCACTTCGGCCATCGGCAGATCGTAGGTCAGCAATACCTGGCGACCCATGTATTGCATATTGCGTTGCGCGCCACGCTTCTGATTACACAGCGTCATGACGGCGCCCACGTAATCCTGCGGCACGAGGATGGTCGAGGTAATGATGGGCTCGCGAATCTCCTCCACCTTGCTGGGGTCGGGCAGACGCGACGGGTTTTCAATTTCGACGACTTCGCCGCCTTTGAGCACCAGCTGATACACCACGGTCGGGGCCGTGGTGATCAGGTCCATATCAAATTCGCGCTCGAGCCGCTCTTGCACAATCTCAAGGTGCAGCAGGCCAAGGAAGCCGCACCGGAAGCCAAAGCCCAGCGCTTGCGAGACTTCAGGCTCGTAATGCAGCGAAGCATCGTTGAGCTTCAGTTTTTCCAGCGAATCGCGCAGCGACTCGTAATCGTGGCTTTCCACCGGATACAGCCCGGCAAATACCTGCGATTTCACTTCTTTAAAGCCCGGCAAGGCTTCAACGGCCGGGCTCTTGACGGTGGTGATGGTGTCGCCGACTTTGGCGCTGGCCAGTTCTTTAATCCCGGCAATCACAAAGCCAACTTCGCCCGCGCGCAATACGTCGCGCTGCACCGACTTCGGCGTAAACACCCCAACCTGTTCGCACAAATGCTGCGCTTTGGTCGACATGAACAGAATCTTGTCTTTAGGCGACAACTGTCCATCCACCACGCGCACCAGCATCACCACGCCGACGTAATTATCGAACCACGAATCGACGATCAACGCTTTGAGCGGGCCATCCGGGTTGCCGCGCGGCGCGGGAACCTTGCGCACGACTTCTTCCAGGATGTCCTGAATACCGATGCCACTCTTGGCCGAGGCGCGCACGGCGTCGATGGCTTCGATGCCGACGATGTCTTCGATTTCCTGGATCACGCGCTCGGGTTCGGCGGCGGGCAAGTCAATCTTGTTGAGCACGGCGACCACTTCCACGCCCTGCTCGATTGCGGTGTAGCAGTTGGCCACCGTTTGCGCCTCAACGCCTTGCGAGGCATCCACCACCAGCAGCGCGCCTTCGCACGCGGCCAGCGAGCGGCTGACTTCATAGCTGAAGTCGACGTGGCCCGGCGTGTCGATCAGGTTGAGGTTGTAGATCTGCCATCGAGCGCTTTGTAGGTCAGCGCGGCGGTTTGCGCCTTGATGGTGATGCCGCGTTCTTTTTTTCGATATCCATCGAGTCGAGCACTTGCTCGGACATCTCGCGCAGCTCAAGGCCGCCACAAAACTGGATAAAGCGATCCGCCAGGGTGGATTTGCCGTGGTCGATATGCGCGATGATGGAGAAATTACGAATGTGCTTCATCAGGGGGACTGTGTTCCATGCCGAAAGCGGCTGTAAAAAAAGGGCACGCCTTGCGTGCCCCAGCAGGTAGACGGCCGGGGTTGTACCCGGGCGTGACCGGTTCGGCCGCGATTTTACCGGAAATCGGCGTGCCTCACAAAACCGCCCCACGGGCGGTGAACCGCAGCTTAGACCCGGGCCGACAGAAATACGTCCAGCGCCGCCAGATCAAGATGGTAATGACAGATTTCGTGATCGTGCAGATCAGTCAGCACGGGCACCAGTTCGCCGTAGCGATCTTCCAGGTCGTCATCATCATCGATATCGATAAAGTCGACCTGAAAACCCCGTTGATGCGACAGCGCGTCCAGTTGTTCGCGCATTTCGGTGCAGAGACTGCAATAGACACGGCCATACAGCCGCAAGCGGATAGCGCCAGCATTCATCGTGGATCAGCTCATGCCGCCGGTGGCGGTGGTGCGATCGCAAAAGCGCACTGGTTGAACGCCGGGCACCAGTTTTTCCAGCGTGGTCGGCTCGGCCATGCGGGCCAGTTGACTGCGTTGCTTGAGCAAAGCAAATCCCAACACAAAACCCAGGCCCGCACCAAGCACCGCGCCCAGGTCAGGCAAACCGAACGGCTCGATTACATGGCCCACGGCCGCGCCGATCAGCAATGCAAACAGCGGCACGCCATAGGCAGCCAGCGCGCTACGCAACAACATGCCGTCGGCAACCCCGATCCGGACAAAATCGCCTGCTTGCGCGTCGACGGTGTTGCGCACGCGGAAGCTCTCTTGCGCGGTGCCAAACAAACGCGTGATTGCCACCGATTTGCAGCCGGTTTCGGGGTCGCAATTACCGCACGGCGAATGCGGTTTGATCTTGACCCACACATGCTGGCCGTCACGGCGCGTTACTTGAGCTTCACTTTCGATCATCGTTTTGTTTCCTGGTAACGGCGCTTATTGCGCGGCCGCCTTTTCACCTTTGGGTGTGTATCCATAACTGAAAGCCTGCACCGTATCGACCGGCACTTCACCCAGCACCGTCAGCAGCCAGGGGCCTGCCTGGCGTGCGAACACGCTGATGCCGGCTTGCTGCGCGATACCCAAGGGGGCTGCCGCGTCGAACGGTTCGATAAACACCGACACCGTCACCAGCCCATCACTGTACAGATGATGCGTTACCGGCCTGGTCTTGCCGCTCAGAGGACGCTGGCTGACTTTGAGCAAGCGGAATCCATTCGGCAAATTGTGGATATCCCACGCCGGATCTTTGGGCAGTGCGGTGGTACCGGGGTTGTCATCCAGCGGTGCTGCCTTCACCGGATGGACAGGCTTTAACAGTCGCTTGTCGAGCGTTCCGCCGATCTGGATTTGCGAAAAGGCAAATACTTCGACGGGCTCATGCCGGCTACCCAGCATGAGCGACTTGATCATCAAACCACTATCCGGATCGACCCAATAGCGATGCGCGTAGCGCAGTTTATCTTTGGGATCAAAGTCATAAATATTGGTCACGACACCGGCAATGCGTTCCTGGCCGATCAGACGGATCTGGTAGTTGGCCAGCACATGCTCGGGTTCGTCGGGCAATTGTCGGGGAAAAAAGCTTGGAAGACTGGCGTCGATCCATCGGCAATACCTGACCACCCGGCAGATACAGGCTGATCTGGTTGCTTGGCGCACCATTTCGCGCGGCGGCCCGTCCAGCGACTCGCGCCGTTCGATGTCGGCGCCATTGCCGGCTTCATGGATAACGCGGAACGATTCCATGTTGTCGCCGTGCTGATGCACGTAGATGCCCTGGAACGTGACATCGCGCGCCGCAGTGGCAACACGCGACACCAGTTGCGTGGCCTCTTGCGGGCTCATGAAATCATTATTTGCGGAAGGTGGTGCTGCGAGCACACGTTGGCCCGCCAGAAGCAAACTACCGGCCAGGATCCAGCCCTTGGTCTTCATCATTATTTTGGCTGCTTGGTCTCAAACGAAGCGTAAACGATATCGCGCCCATCAATGACATTGCCCGAGTCTTCGCGGTGGGCCGCCAGGTAAGCACGGAATTGCGGGTTGCTGTCGGCAGCGTTAGCCACTTTCAGCGGGCTGGCCGAGACGGCAGCCACTTGCGGCAGTGCGGTGACGTTGCCATTGGTGTAGGCACCATGGAACGCTTGCCAGCCCACCACACCCAGGAAGGCCACCGATGCCGCGGCCGACAGCGGTGCCAGCGCACGGCGCATAAAGCGGCGCTTGCGCGGGTTGCTTGCGGCGCAATCACGATGGGTTCTTCGGCCAGACGCGCCGAGAATTTCTGCATGAAGTCAGGCGACAGGATGGGATGCTGCTGCATGACGTCACCGACCATATGCCAGTCGTGCCACTGCTGCCGCAGCGATGCGTCGGCATTCAGGCTGGCCAGCACCTGGTCATAACCCGATGGGTCGAGCTCACCATCGATCAGCGCGGACAAATGCTCTTTCATGATTGCGTACCCTCTAAGCGCCTGAGTGAACCAGGCATCAAGCTTCCAACTACCAACGCCGGTCTTTGCCGACCGTCTCGAGAAGCGGCCGCAGTTTAGCGGAGATTGCTTCACGGGCGCGAAAGATGCGCGAACGCACCGTTCCAATTGGACAATTCATCACACTGGCGATGTCCTCATATGACAAACCATCCATCTCGCGCAGGCTGATTGCGGTGCGCAGCTCGTCAGGCAAGGACTCGACCACCTCGTTGACGGTTCTGACAATCTCACGATTTGCAAGTTCAGCTTCGGGCGTATGGTAATCCGGAATCTGTGCGGCGGCATCAAGGGTTTCGCCTTCGTCGTCTTCATAATCGGCCGACAACTGCGGCCGACGGCCCAACGCCGCCAGATAGTTCTTGGCAGTGTTGATGGCGATGCGATACAGCCAGGTGTAAAAGGCGCTCTCGCCCCGAAACGACGGCAGCGCACGATAGGCCTTGATAAAAGCCTCTTGCGTGACGTCTTCGATCTCTGCGGGATCCCTGATCAAGCGGGACAGCAGTCGGGCGATTCTGCGTTGATACTTGGCGACCAGGAGCTCGAATGCTCGCTTGTCACCGTTCTGCGCCCGATGCACAAGCTCTTGATCGACATCCCGTTCGGTCATGTGTTCCAAATGCGGGCTCCGTGTTATCCGGCCTGCGTAAATTTTGATTTGCGGCGCCGCCGTGCAGCGTTGATCCGGGCAATCCTGTTGTTTCCAGCTTTACGCGGTGAACCGATTTCTATGTATCCGTTGCTTGCGGTTTCTGGCGTCCGGTTTGATCAATCCAGGTTGGCAAGACCTGCGTGGCTTGATCGCCGTCGGGATAACGCCTCGACCTTTTCACCCGTTAACAGGCACTCCGGCTCGCGGGCCGGGTGCGCGCTACTGCGCGCTCAGTGGGCAGTTGGGGGCTTGTATCTGCTTTTGCAAGCACTTGTCGTGCCGGGGCATCGTCGCATCCGATGCTTAATGGCGGCTTAAAGCACGATTGGTGCTATTCACCTGTCATGGCTGGAGACCAGGGTGGACTGATATAGTGTGCCCCTCGACCCACCTTGCAAGGAGCCTGAACTGACATGCGCCAATTCGATGTTCTGATCATGGGGAGCGGCCTTGCCGGCATGACCATTGCGCTGCAGCTGGCCGACAAACTCAAGGTGGGGCTGGTCACCAAGCGCGAACTGCGCGATGGCGGCAGCGCCTGGGCGCAAGGCGGTATTGCCGCGGTACTCGACGATGCCGACAGCATCGAATCGCATATCCGCGATACCCATATTGCGGGCGGCGGCTTATGCGATGAACAAGCCACGCGTTTTATTATCGAAAACTCGCGCGAAGCCATCGACTGGCTGATCTCGATGGGCGTGCCCTTCACCCGGGATGCCAGTGGCGACACCAACTACAACGGCTACCATCTAACGCGCGAAGGCGGCCACAGCCATCGCCGCATCATTCACGCCGCTGACGCAACCGGCGCCGCCGTGATCGATACGCTGGCCAAGAAAGTGGCGGCGCACCCGCACATTACCGTGCTGGAAGAACACATCGCGCTGGATCTCATCACCGGCAAAAAGCTGGGGCTGGAAGACGACCGTTGCTGGGGCGCCTATGTCTATGACAAGCAAGCCGGCAAGGTCGAAACCATGTTGGCGCAGCACACCGTGTTGTGTACCGGCGGCGCGGGCAAGGTCTATCTATATACAACCAACCCGGACGTGGCCACCGGCGATGGCATCGCCATGGGCTGGCGTGCGGGCTGTCGCGTGTCGAATATGGAATTTATCCAGTTCCACCCGACCTGCCTGTATCACCCGCATGCCAAATCGTTTTTGATTACCGAAGCGGTGCGTGGCGAAGGCGGCATTTTGCGGCTGCCCGATGGCACGCGCTTTATGCCCAACCACGACGAACGCGGCGAGCTGGCCCCACGCGATATCGTCGCGCGCGCCATCGACTTCGAGATGAAAAAAAAGGCGGCTATGACTGCGTCTATCTCGATATCTCGTATAAGCCGTCCAGCTTTGTCAAAGAGCACTTCCCCACCATCTACCAGCGCTGTCTGGAGCTGGGTATCGACATCACGCGCGAGCCGATTCCCGTCGTTCCCGCCGCGCATTACACCTGCGGTGGCCTGACGGTAGATCTGACCGGGCATACCGACGTGGACGGCCTCTATGCCGTCGGCGAAGCGCCTGCACCGGCCTGCATGGGGCCAACCGGCTGGCGTCGAACTCCTTGCTGGAATGCATGGTCATCGGCAAAGCCGCCGCCGCCGAAATGCTGGCCGCGCCGCCGCGCGAACTGCCTGAAGTACCGGAATGGGATGAAAGCCAGGTGAGCGACCCGGACGAAGCCGTGGTCATCTCGCACAACTGGGACGAGCTGCGTCGCTTTATGTGGGATTACGTCGGCATCGTACGCACCAACAAACGCCTCGAACGCGCGCTGCACCGTATCCAGTTGCTGCAAACCGAAATCCACGACTATTACAGCAACTTCCGCGTCGGCAACGACCTGATCGAACTGCGCAACCTGGTCACCACCGCCGAACTGATCGTACGCAGCGCCATGGCGCGCAAAGAAAGCCGCGGCCTGCACTACAGCCGCGACTATCCGGAGTTGCTGCCGGATGCGGTGCCGACAGTGCTCACGCCGACGCTGGAAGGCACCGGCCAGGCCGGGATGTAAAAAACAGCGCCCGAAGGGCCAGAAACAAACAAAAAAAACCAGGCAGACAGCCCTGGCTTTTTTTTGCTTTATCAAAACCGTACCCGCAAACCAGACGACCCCAAAGGGGCCGAGCTGCGCCTCAAATGTGCGTTGCCTCCGGGTAACGCACCCTACAAAAGCTTTTGCCCTGGGGCTTGCCGCGGCAACAGCGAAGCGCATTGCCCGGAGGTTTGCCCCGGCAACAGCGAAGCGCATTGCCCGGCGTTTGCCCCGGCAACAGCGAAGCGCATTGCCCGGCGTTTGCCCCGGCAACAGCGAAGCGCATTGCCCGGCGTTTGCCCCGGCAACAGCGAAGCGCATTGCAAGTATCAACAATGCAGCGTCGGGGCCGCTGCAGTGCGGTCAGTTTGCGTACCGCCGGAACGGAGAAACCGGAGCGTACGTTTTGTACGTGAGGATTTCGAGTACCGCCGGGACGCAAAATGGCCGTGCTGCAGTGGCCCCCTCACCCTTGGGAGGGGCGGGGCATGCCGATGTGATACCCCTGCAGATAATCCACCCCGATCTCAGTCAATTTCGCCGCAATCTGAGCCGACTCCACATACTCCGCAATCGTCTGTCGCCCCATCGCATGCGCAATGCGGTTGACCGCAATCACCATCTGCCGGCTGACGTGGTCTTCCACCACATCACGCACCAGACTGCCATCGATCTTCAGATAATCCACCGGCAGCGTCTTCAGATAAGTAAACGACGAAAAGCCGCTGCCAAAGTCGTCCAGCGCAAAGCGACAGCCGCGCAAGCGCAGTGCCTCAATAAACAGCGTGGACTCCTTGATATTGGCAATGGCGCTGGTTTCAGTAATCTCAAAACACAACAAATCGGGCGGCACTTTCGATTCGTCCAGCTGCTCCAGCACAAACGCCAGCGTCTGTTTGGTCAGCGACTTGCCCGAGAGATTGACCGACAGCATGGTCACCTTTTCGCCGCGCGCCATGCGCTCGTTGATTTCGGCCAGCGTATGCGCGATCACCCAGCGGTCGATGGTCGCCATCAAGTCATAGCGTTCTGCCGCCGGGATAAACGCGCCCGGCGAGATGACCTTGCCCGTTGCATCCACCAGCCGCAGCAGCACTTCGTAATGCGGTTCACCCTGGCCATTGGCGGCCACGATGGGCTGAAAGTACAGCTGGAACCAGTTCTGCTCAGCCGCCTGGCGCAAGGTGGCCAGCAACTGCAATTCGTTATGCCGATGTTCCAGATTGACTTCGCCACCGCGATACCACGAATAGCGATTGCGCCCCGCCTCTTTCGCCGCAAAACAGGCGACGTCGGCGCGGCTGATTACTTCTTGCAGATTGGGCGCGTCAGCATCCAGATTGACCAGGCCCATGCTGCCGGTGACGGTAAACGGGCGGTCGTGCCAGACAAAGCGATATTGCTCCAGCGTCATCAGGATGCGTTCGGCCAGCGCCTGCGCGCCGTCGCTCTCTTCGCCGGGCACCAGCACGCCGAATTCATCGCCGCCTAAACGCCCGACCAGCACGCCGATGGGCACCATTTCTTGCAACAAACGCGCCAGCTGGCGCAGCAATTCATCGCCCGCCAGATGGCCGCAGGTATCGTTGACCAGCTTGAACTGATCCAGATCCAGCTGCATCAGCACACAGGCTTTGCCGCCTGAGCGCACGGTTTCGTTGGCGTGCACCAGCGCACTCATAAAGCCGCGTCGATTGGTCAGGCTGGTCAGTTCATCGTGCGTGGCCTGATACGCCAGACGCGCCGTCAGCGCCTCGGCTTCAGAAATATCGTGCAGCGCCACCACAAAGCCGATGCCATCGGCATCGGGCACGGCGGCCAGCGCCATCTCGACGCGATAACGTTGACCAAGGCGACTGATCACCGTGGCCGTAACGCGGCGCGGCGGATGCTTGCCCGCTTGCACTTCATCCAGCATTTCGATCAGTTGCGTGCTGCCGTTTTCGGCCAGCGTGGCCACCACTTCGGTAATCGGACGGCCTAGCGCTTCCTGATACATCCAGCCCGTCAGCGTTTCCGCCGCCGGGTTCAGCAATTTGACGCGGCCATCGGCCGTGGTGGTGATGATGGCGTCGGCCACCGAGCCAGGGTGGCTTCGGCCAGCTCTTTTTTTCGCGGATCAGTTCATGCTGCGCCTGATCACGTTCGTTCAGGCCTTGTTGCAGATTGCGGCGCATGGCATTGAAGGCATCGGCCAGCGTTTGCAGCTCATCCGGGCTGGTATCGCGCCGGGCCAGCACCAATGGCGCGGTCAAGCTCTCGTAATTGAAGTGGCGAGTGAAATCGGCGATATGGCGGAGATGCCGCGCAATCAGACGGTGGTACAGCAAGATAAAACACAGCGCTGCCGCAAACATCCCGGTCGCCAGCAGCAGCAGAATCCGCATCATCTGATCAAAGATCTGCGCTTCCAGCCCGTCCAGCGTGTTCACCAGCGTCAGCTGGCCCAGCCGCACCGCCTTGTTGGTAAGCGGATGCAGGTATTCAACCGGAAAGCTCATGCTGACCACTGAGCGATGATCGTCCGGCAATTGCCCGGCCTGATACCGTGAGCCGTCGGTTTCCACCAGTTCGGCGTAACCGACCACCTTGGTTTGCAACAGCGAATTGAGCTGGGTGCGCACCGCCTCGGTATTGACCAGCCACAGATTGACGGCCAACTGCGGGCGCACGGTGCGCGACAGTGTTTCCAGATCGCTACGAATCTGGGTCAGGCTACGTTGGTATTCCTGGCGGGCCAGAAAGAACGCCAGCGATAGCGCGACCAGCACGCTGGTTACGATGACGGCAGCCACCAGGCGCAATGCTAAGCGGTTATCTGTATAGAAATTGCGCAGCCGGGATAACAAGGGCGGAATCACTTGGAAGGGGTTGGTCACGGGGTCATTCAGGGAATGAGCATAAACAGAGTATTTTGCTGGCACAAACTGTAATTATCGGCGATGCCACTTTTGTGTGTGCACCATGACACCAGCATGTGCGCGGCATGCGGCGCAGCGGCCGCCCAGGCAATCCGGGCGCGCCTTGCGCCCGGTCAATACTGCTTAAGAAAAAATGCTTGCAGAACAGCCGCTTGCCCGCCGCGTCGGGATCAAAGATCCCTGTAGTTAGGCCCGCCACCGCCCTCTGGCGTCTGCCAGACGATGTTTTGCGAAGGGTCTTTGATATCGCAGGTTTTACAGTGCAAACAATTTTGCGCATTGATTTGCAGGGCGGGCACGCCGTCGCGCTGCACTGTTTCATACACCCCGGCCGGACAATAATGCGTTTCTGGCGCGCCATACACCTGCAAATTCAAAGAGATAGCGCGCTCGGCGTGCAGCAACTGCAAATGCACCGGCTGATTGGCCTCATGCCAGGTGTTGGATAATTGCAACGAACTGGCTTTATCAAAGGTCAGCACGCCATCGGGGCGTGGATAGCTTTCAGCTTGTAAGCTGGCTTGCGGCCGCAGCGTGGCAAAGTCAGGTTTGCTATGGCGCAAGGTCCAGGGCGTGCCCAAACCGAGCTGTTGCAGCCACATCTCGGCCCCGGCATACAGCGTGCCCGCCACCAGCCCCAGCCGCGACAAAGCCGGTTTGATATTGCGAACCTGGCGCAATTCGCGGCCGATAGACGACGTGCGCACCGCCTCGGTGTAATCCGCCAGCACATCGTGTTGTCGCCCGCTTTGTAGCGCAGCAAAAGCGCTGGCGGCGGCAAGCATGCCGCTCTTCATCGCGTTGTGATTGCCCTTGATACGCGGCACGTTAACCATGCCAGCCGCACAGCCCAGCAATACGCCGCCGGCAAATGCCAGTTGCGGCAGGCTTTGCCAGCCGCCTTCGCTGATGGCGCGGGCGCCGTAGCCGATGCGCTCGCCGCCAGCCAGCATGCTGCGTATGGCGGGATGCGTTTTGGCACGCTGGAATTCTTCAAACGGCGACAAGGACGGATTAGCGTAATCCAGGTGCGTAACCAGGCCGATCGAAATCAGGTCTGGCGCCATGTGATAGATAAACAGGCCGCCGCCCGCGCGATCGCCCAAAGGCCAGCCCAGCGCGTGGATCACGCTGCCAGCACGATGTTGCGCCGCCGGCACGCGCCACAATTCCTTTACGCCCAGGCCGTATTTCTGTGGCACCGGCCGCAAGCCCAGGCGTTGCTCCAGCACGCGGGTTAGCGAGCCGCGTGCGCCCTCACCGATCAGGGTATAGCGGGCGTGGATTTCAATGCCGGGCGCGTAGGCGGCGGTCGGCTTGCCGTCCTTGCCCACCCCGGCATCGGCCACTTGCACGCCTTTGACCACGTCGTGCTCATCAAACACCAGCGCCGCTGCCGGAAAGCCAGGATAAATCTCAACGCCCAGCGCCTCGGCCTGCTCGCCCAGCCACTGGCCAAACCGCGTCAGGCTGATGATGTAATTGCCGTCATTGCGCATCAGGGGCGGCAACATAAAGCCGGGCATGGCGTAGGCGGCGTCTTCATCCAGCAATAAAAAAACTGATCATGCGTGACCGGCGTATCCAGCGGCGCACCGCGCTCGCGCCAATCCGGCAGCAATTCATTCAGCGCCACCGGGTCCAGCACCGCGCCAGATAACAAATGCGCCCCCACTTGCGCACCCTTCTCCAGCACACAGACGCTGACCTCGGTCTGCGCGGCGGCCGCCAGTTGCTTCAGGCGGATGGCCGCCGCTAAACCGGCCGGGCCGGCGCCGACGATAACGACGTCGTATTCCATTACATCGCGTTGCATACGCTGTCCCGCACTCCAGATTTAACTACTTACAGATAGTGAACCGGTTGCCCATCCGGCCCCGGCAACACGATCTCGTCGCTACGGCGCACGCCTTGCGACACGGCACGGCACAGCGCAATAAAGGCCTCGACCCCGGCGGTACGGAATTTCTGCTTGTGCAACACAAAGTGGAACATGCGTTGCAGATCGAGTCCCGGCACATCCAGCGGCACCAGGCTGCCGCGGCGGAACGCTCCTTGAGCGCCAGCCGACTGATGCAGCCTATGCCCAGGCCCGATTCCACCGCGCGCTTGATCGCCTCGGTATGTTCCAGCTCCAGCCGGATATCCAGCCCCGACGCCACATGCCGCATCGCGTAGTCAAAGGTCTGGCGCGTGCCGGAACCGGCTTCGCGCAAGATCCACGGCGCAGCCACCAGATCTGCCATGCTCACACTGTCTTGCCGGGCCAGCGGATGGCCCGGCGCGGCAAACACCACCAGTTCATCGGCAATCCACGGCAGCACTTCCAGATCAGGATGCTGAAAATCGCCTTCGATCAAACCGACGTCGACTTCCAGGTGCGCCACCTGGCGCACGATGGTGGCGGTGTTGTGCACCGACATCTGCACGCGGCAGCCCGGGTGCTGGCGCATGAAGTCGCCCACCAGCAGCGTGGCCAGATAGTTGCCGATGGTGAGCGAAGCGCCAATGCTGAGCGGGCCGATGCCGGTGTCGCCAGTGAGTAGAGATTCGATCTGCCCGGCCCTATCTAATAGTTCGATGGCCCGTGGCAACAGCTGGCGGCTGAGCTCATTCAGCTGCAGCCGCTTGCCGAAGCGATCAAACAAGCGCGTATCAAACTGTTTTTCCAGTTCGGCCAGCGCGGTGCTGGTGGCGGACTGCGACATGGATAAGGCTTCGGCCGCGCGTGAAACGCTTTCTTGCCGCGCCACGGCAACGAACACTTCGAGTTGTCTGAGGGTGTATCTCATATCTACTTTGTCGATTAGTTTTATTTAAACAATCCAGTTAACAGATATTGTACGTGTACTTAGAATGGCTCGACAAGTAACTCACAGGAATATCGCGATGACCGCAAATAGCAAATACACCACAGAGACGATTACGTATCTGCACCGGTGGACGCCCAACCTGTTTACCTTGCGCACCACGCGTGGCGAGGCCTTCAAGTTTGTGCCGGGGCAGTTTGCGCGGTTGGGCGTGCAGAAGGGCGACAAGATCGTCTGGCGCGCTTATTCGATTCTGTCGGCCGACTACGACGAGCATCTCGAATTTCTGTCCATCGTGGTGCCCAACGGTGAATTCACCAGCGAGTTGAATAATCTGAAGGTTGGCGACCCGCTGTTTGTTGATAAGACTGCCTACGGCTTTCTCACCCGCGATCGTTTCGAGCACGGCAAAGATTTGTGGATGTTGGCCACCGGCACGGGCCTGGCGCCGTTCTTGTCCATCCTCTACGACTTTAGCGCGTGGGAAGAATATGACCGGCTGATCCTGGTGCAGAGCGTGCGCGAAAAAAAGCCGAGCTGGCGTACGAAGACACCATCCGCGCTTTTGCCACGCACGAGTTCTACAGCGAATTTGCGCACAAACTGCATTACGTGCCCATCGTGACGCGAGAAGTCGTCGAAGGCGCACTCGATACCCGCATTACCGACTTACTGAAAAAAACGGCGGACTGGAAGCCGCCACCGGGATCGCGTTGGATCAGGAGCGCTCGCGCATCATGATCTGCGGCAACCCGGATATGGTCGATGAAACCCGCAATATTCTGGGCGAGCGCGGCTTCACCCTGTCGCGCCGCGGTGCGCCGGGCCATCTGGCTGTCGAACAACTGTGGTAAGCCGCTGGGCACTCAAGGACACACAACAATGAAGATACTGGTAGCGGTCAAGCGCGTCGTGGACGCCAACGTCAAAGTGCGGCTGAAAGCCGATGGCTCGGATGTCGATATCGGCGCCGCCAAAATGAGCATGAATCCCTTCGATGAAAACGCCATCGAAGCGGCCGTGCGCTTTAAAGAGGCTGGCCAGGCCAGCGAGATTATTGTGGTCAGCATCGGCCCGGCCGGCGCGCAAGATACCTTGCGGCATGCCTGGCAATGGGCGCCGATCGCGCGGTACTGATCGATAGCGGCGATGCGCCGGTCGATGCGCTCAACAGCGCCAAACTGTTGCGGCAACTGGCCGAGCGCGAACAGCCCGATCTGATCTTGCTGGGCAAACAAGCCATCGACGAAGACGCCGCCGTGGTCGGCCCGATGCTGGCGGCCTTGCTGAACCGCGCCCAGGCGGTGGCGGCCTCGCACATCACGCTGGATTCAGCGCAGGCACTGAGCGTCGTTCGCGAAATCGAAGGCGGCCAGCAAACCGTGCGTGTGCCCCTGCCCGCCGTGGTCACCGCCGATTTGCGCCTGAACGAACCGCGTTACGTCAAATTGCCCAATCTGATGCAGGCACGCAAAAAAGACCATCGAAACCTTGACGCCGCAGACCTTGGGCATCGCACTCACGCCGCACCAGCAATTGCTGGGCGTGAGCGAACCGCCCGCACGCGCCGCTGGCACCCGCGTCAATAGCGTGGAAGAACTGATTAACCGTCTGCGCGCAGACACCAAGGTGTTGCCATGAAAATCCTGCTTGTCGCTGAACATCATCAAGGCCAACTGCGTCCCGCCACGCGCCACGCTGTGAGCGCGGCCCGTCAGTTGGGTGAGCAGATCGACGCGGTTATCGCCGGGGCCGACCTCGGCACTGCGGCGCACGAACTGGCACAAATTGCGGGGGTGCAGCGCGTGCTGCAACTCGACACCACCGCCCCGATCAGCCCGGAACAACTGGCGCCGGCGCTGCTGGCGCTGGCAGCGGATTACACGGTTATCCTCGCCGCAGCGGGCACGTTATCGCGCGATGTATTGCCGCGCGTGGCCGCGCTGCTCGACGTCAACATGCTGCCCGACCTGATCCGCATCGAAAGCGCCGACACTTTTGTGCGCCCGACTTACGCCGGCAATGTGCATGCGCGAGTGCAAAGCTGGATACACGCCGCGTGCTCAGCGTGCGCGCGCCCG
>BBFD01000004.1 GCA_001313065.1 Silvimonas sp. JCM 19000 | reverse complement strand
GTGGGCAGGTCTGGCTGCTCGGCCGTTAGGCCGCGCACCAGCGACAGCACCTCCTTGGTCGGGATGAAGATGGCGGGAAGTACCTCGCCAGCTGTGTGCTGCGTGAACTTCACTGCATCAGCGCTACCGTTGAATTTCACAGTGAAGGTTTGCCCGGATGCGAAGGTCGCGCCAAGCTGCGCATCACCTCGCGTGCCGGCACGCCGTAGTTCGCCCACTTTTCCGATGAGTGGCTGATATAGGCGGCACAGCTTGCGGGTCAAGCTCTCATCCGCCAGCTCCCCTCGGGCTTCTGGTCCGCTTAGTGCCAGTACCGCCTTGAGTAGTTGGGTCTTGCCGGTGCCGTTCTCACCAATGACGATGTTGATGCCAGGAGAGAAGTCGATGGACAACTCAGTGAAGGCGGTGAAGTTCTTAAGCTGCAGTTGGGTGATCATGCCGCGCTGCCTTGAGCGATGGCCTTGACCATCATCTCCATCTTTTCCGCTTCCGAGTTGCCATCCACCAAGCGCAGATACGCTCCTCGGTACTCCGGCTTGTGCGTGTTCTCCAACACAAAGGCGGTCGTGGACACCACTTCACCGCCGATGCTGTCGAAGGCCCGCGCGCCAGGTGAGCCATCGAGAGAATGGTGTGCTGGTTCAGGATGCGACTGCGCAATGCCTCGAACGACGACAGGAACATCCAGCTCTGCATGGTGATCATGGTAACTGCTCCACCCTTCAACGTCAGATCCAGATTGCGCTCGATGAACATCGCAAACAGGTCGGACTTGCTGTTGGGGTAGTTCTCCTTGGCCCAAGCGCTCAGCCGCCCGTTCATCCCTTTGCCGCCCATGTAGGGCGGGTTCGCCACCACCACGGCATAGCGCGGGCCCAAGGCTTCGGCCATGCGTAGCACGTTGAGCACGCGCTGATGGGTCTCTGCCAGGAAGAGGTTGCCGGCCATGTCCTTGGCTTCGAGCGTGGCCAACACGTCGGCCACGTTGCCGACCTTGGGCACGATCAGCGAGCCGAAGTTGTCGGCTTCGCTGAACTGCTGCAGCGTTTCGCGAAGACCATAAGTAAACAGGTCACGGCCCACGTGGCCCATGTACTCGTCCAGCTCTTCGTGGCTGAAACTCACCTTCTCCAGCACCGTGATATTTGGCCTGATGCGTTTGTTGAAGAAACGGCGCTGGCGAGAGCGGGCCTTCATGGTCAATGCGAATGCGGCCAGCTCGCCGGCGCGTTCGTCGAGCTCAATGCCGTACAGGTTGTGTGTCAGGATCTTTTCCGGGATCTCGGCCGCGTCGTAGCCTCCTCTTCGTAGATCGCATACAGCAGGTCGAAGGCGTAAGTGAGCATGTGGCCGGAGCCGCAGGCGGGGTCACAGACCTTGATTTCTTCGGGCCCCTTAATGCGCAGGAAGTCGGTTTCCGGCTTTTCGGGCGGGATGTAGTAGGCCATCTGCTCGGCCAACTTAGAGTTGGGGCGGTTGAGCAGCCACAGCCGGCCGAGCGAGTTGTCCACCAGGTAGCGCACGATCCAATGTGGGGTGAACAGCTGGGTAGCGGCCGGGATGTTCTCGGGGGTGATCTTCTGGTTCTTCTTCAGCCCTTCAAAGACGGCATCCTTTTTTCTCGGAGATGTAGAACTGGTACAGCCAGCCGATGACTTCCACGCTTTCGCAGGCCTCGGGCGTCATGGTCTCGCGGGTGTAGGCCAGGATGGAGTTGCCCGAGAGCAGGTCGTCGGGCATCAGCAACTCGGTGTAGTCGTCGATGCGCTCGAACAGGAAGGGCATAGCCTGGTGCCAGGCGTTGCACGCGGCGACCACCAGCAGGCGGTACGCCTCGCCTTGCGGATCGTGGCTGGGGCTCTTGCCCGCCAGCAGATCGGCAACGAGCTGCTGCGTCTTGGCCGGCACCATCTCTTCGTCCATGTGGCCCATCTTGGCTTCCAGCAGGATCTCCGGCTGGAACTGACCTTCGGCCGGGGAGATGATGCTGATGCGCGTGTAGCGGTTCACGTCCATGAAGCGCAGCGCGCAGAAACGGTTGAACCAGGTGTAGGCCACTCGCTCGATGACCTGTTCCTTGCCGTAGCTCTTGATGGCGTCTTCCAGCTTCTTGACGACTGCTGCGCTCTCGCGGCGTGCGGCACTGCCATCAGACAGCACCAAGGCCAGTTTGGCGCTAACCTGCTCGCCTAGGGTACGACGGGCGAACTGGGCGAATTTCTTGAGTTTGCTGGTGTCCATTCAGTCTTTTCCTGGCTTGGGCAGCTTGCCGGATTGCTTTTCCAGCTTCTTGGCATCGGACTTGACGCGCCGCTCCAGCTTTTTTAATGTCTTCTTCTGCGGGTAGCCGCTCAGGTTGGATGCCGCGCTGCCCAAGCATGTCCCTCACGCTGAGGTTGTTCTGCACATGCTCGCTGGTGATGGCCAATTCGCCTTGCAGGTCATCTTGGCGCACATTGTGATTGGTCATCTCGGTGGCCAGTTTTTTTTGGCCGCGATGGTGAGGGTCGGCAGGAAGTCAGCCAGTGGTCGCGATGAGGCAATGCCCAGCTTATCTTTCATCTTTTGCGTGGTATTGCCACCAAACAAAGCGGTGTCGCCCCTAGAGCGGATACGGCCGAAACCCGCATCGTCTACACCCCGTTCATAGATTTTCTGCGACAGCGCCTTTTCCGACTCACGCAAGCGGTCGTGGGCATCAAGCCGAGCCTGCAAGCGCATGCGCTCTTCGATGATCTCCTGCTTGCGCGTCTGGGTGGCAAAGTAGCTTTGGGCGAAGGCAATCGGCTCCTTGCGCGGGTCACCATTCATGGCGATCAGGTAGCAAGCGTAGCGGGTGAGCATGAAGTCATCTACTTCACGCATGCCCCCTTTACCGATCTCGATCATTTTCGTGACGCCACGAAAATGATCATCCGGCTGATAGCCCGTGGACTCGCATGACTCCATGGCCCGCCCGATGGCAGTCATGAAGTTCTCCCAGCGTGCATACCCCAGCGGCACCTGCAAATCGCGGGCGTACCAGACTCCACGTTGTCTTCGGGAGTCGATTGAACCAGTGTGTCCAGTTGGTTCTGCATCGACTGAATGAAGTGGCTCGTCATGCGCTCGCCCCTCAGATCTGCACACGGTTGCCGGCTTGGATTTCCTTCAGCCAAGCTTCGCGCTGTTTGTGCAGGTAGTCGTCAAGTTCGGCCTCGCTGGTCAGCCAAGGCTTGGCATAACTGACCTTGATGGTGCGGGCAGGCACCAGCTTGGGCTCCGGTGAGGCTGGCGTTGGCGCGGGCGTAACACTCGGCCGCACATCGTCGCCTGCCGTCGGTGCACTTGGGGCAGGCGTCGCTGCTGGCGTGGGCGCAGGTGATGCGGGTTTGGCCCACTGTTCCAGTTGCACCAACAGCTGCGAGAAGCGGGATTCCTCAAACTGCCGCAGTTGGTCACGAATCATGGCGATGCGCTTTTGGCTCTGCAGCGCGTGGCGGGCATCCGCGAAAGGTGCTGTCAGCTGCGACTGACGCGCGGGCTCGATCTGACCAAATTCGTCGGTGGAACGCAGCCGTTGTTCCAGCTCCGCCAGGCGGTGGGCAGCGGCATCCCGTTCACTGGCCAGCTGTTGTGCAATGGCTTGCTCCAGCGCATCCAGCTGCGGCTTGATCTGCTGCAGCCGGTTGCCTTGCCAGGGTTTGCTGTCGGTCAGAAGGCCGCCAACGGCCTCAACTTCTGCCGCACCAACATAGGCGAAGTTGTCTTCTTGCTCGGCCACCAACGCCTGTGCTTGCTCGAAGATGGCGCGCTGCGGGCTGTTCATGAAACGACGCAGCGGATCAAGGATGTTCTCCTTGGTGTCGAGCAGCGCGTCTTCGGCGCGGGCCAGGTCGGTCAGGAACCAATTGGGGTTCTTGCTGGCGACATCCTTCAGGGTGGCCAGTACCGGCGTGAGCACGCTCAGGAACGGCAGCTGCGCCTTCTGTCCATGGAGGGTAGCCAGTTCGATCTCCAAATCCTTCAGCGCGTCGATGGTCTCGCGCGCAAGTGCCCGTGCCTCGTTGCTGCTGGCCGGCTTGTCGAAGAAGTCGGCGAAGAAGTCCTTCAGTGCCCGCACCTGCGAGGCGCTGAATTCCACCTGGGGTTCCAGCACCAAAGACGCGTGGGCATTGGTGTTGCGCAAGCTACGCTCCAGGCATCGCGATCCAGCGAGTTGCTGTCCTGCCGCACCTCGACCTTGCCTCGTGCGCACAACAGGGCCAGGTTGCAAAGGATGGCGGCGTAGTACCAGCCATAGTTCTTGCGCTCAAAACGCTCGATCAGGCTCTTGACCGTGGTGCGCACACCGCCCCGAGCGTTGCCCTGAATGAAGGCCAGCAGTTCTTGTTCGGGCTCGGTGAGGCTGGCGGCATCGTTGGCGAGCAGCCCGTCTTCCACCATGCGCAGGTGCTTGCCGATGTCTGCCTCGTTGAACGGCACATCGCGCAGCATGCGTAGGTTGGGGTAGGTGGTTTGCAGCAGATGCTCAAAGCCTTTGAGCACCCGGGTCTGGCCATCTTCGGTACTGACATCCACATCCGCTGCATTGATGATGAGCGTAGCTTTGCCCAGCAGGTTGCGGGCACGCACTTGCAAATCATTCAAGCGTTCAGTGTTCTGGAAACCTTTGGCATCCAGAATGCGCTTGACTGCTTCTTGCGTGGTATTGCTGTTCTGGCGGATGTACTTCTCGGTTCGCTTGTACATCGTCAGGTCTTGCATGAAGCGCACGTCGGCTGGCAACACGACACGCAACTCATCACGCCCCATGCTCTGCATGCGCTGCAGGGTGATGTTGTCGAAGTTGTCCGAGACCGGCGTGATGATGTGGATGGCCAGTTCGTGCTCACGGCTCAGCGCACGGTCATCCATCTTGCGGGTATAGGCGTAGTCCTGGCCGTTGCTGTGGCGGATCTTGCGCTGCTTGATGACGCCATCAAAAAAAGCAGAGTTTCCAGCTCCTTGAGGATGTCGGTTGTTTCGACTTCGGTGTTCTTGATCTCCTCTTCAACGTCTTTTTTCTTCGTCGGTCAAGTACTCGTAGACATCACCATTGCGCTGGATGTAGGTCTGCTGCTCCAGCAGGTTGAGCGCCGCTTCAAGCCGCTTGCGTTGCGCAGGTAGGTCGTCGCCAAAGCGCTCCAGCATCAGCACGCTGAGGTTGCGCAGCGTGGCCTTGAACTCCTTGACGTACTTGACCAGGAAAAGCGCCTTGAGCACGCGCACGGCATAGGGGTCACCCAGGTGGCGCTCGGCATTGTTGATGGCGCTCTGAATGGCACTTTTGAGTGCGCCACGGATGCCTTCGAACATGCGGTCGAAAGTTGCCAACTGACCGACCGGCTCGTGGTCAATGGCAATGGCCACATCGCGGAACACGCCGAGCATGGAGCGCTCACCGACGGAGTTAGCCTTGCCCTCAAAGCCATTGTGCTGCGAGAGGCCTCGAATGGCCGACTGGAACAGCGGAAACTGGTAGGGAACGAAGGGGTAGCAGTAAGTGAAATGCTCCGCATCGCGGAAGTTCGTATACTGCTGGCCGCCATCAGCGAACTCGAACAGCGTCTTGAAGTTGTTGAACTGCTGCTCGTACGTGCTGGCCAGCAGCGCTGTACCGGCTTCATTCTTGGTGAGCAGGCGCTTCTGTATTACCTCGGCCACGTCGGCGCTGGTGAGCTTGAGGCGGTTGGCAAAGCGCGCTTGGATCTTCGAAAAGTCATTGCTTTGCTGCTTGTTCATGTCACCCAGGACTGAGTTCATGTCCTCTTGGGCGGTGACGATGATCCAGGCACGGCCTTGGCACTTGGTGGCCAAGCTCTCGGCGACCGTCTGCAGGTTGGTCATCAGCTTGGTGTTATCGGCGATGTACTGGCCCACCTCGTCCACGAAGAAGTTGAGGCGGAAATTGGCCGGCTTCTTGTTCAGCCATGCCTTCACCTGCTCGCTGAAGTCTTCGATGGACACGCTGTACTGCGCGCGGTACTTGTCCAGGATGCCTGTGGCCAGTGCGGGGTCTTCGCCCGTGATTTCCGCGTAGGCACGGGCGATGTTGCCGGACTCCAGCAATGCTTGCTCTCGGCCGCGCTCCCAGGGCTTGTTGGCGTGCTGCTGGTAGCTGGCCTTAAAGGTCTCCAGCTGGTTTCGGCTGTCGAGATCCCGTTCGAAGTGGGCGATGTAGCCTTGCTTGCCGAAGTAGCCGCACATCTCGTTGAAGACCTTCACGAACACCGAGAGCAGGGCGTCGGTCTGGCTCTTGCTGATGATGTCGGCCTTCTGGTCGATGTTGAACAGAACGCTCTTCGAAGGGATGGTCACCGCCTTCTTCAGGGCTGCGCGCAGCAGCTCGTCTTCCTTGGGGATTTTGGGCAAGAAAATGTCGAGCGCTGTGCTGCCATCGACGCTGCGGTTCTCCATGATCAAAGCCAGCATCTTCAAGAGGTGCGACTTACCCGAACCGAAGAAGCCGGAGACCCAAACGCCGTTCGCACCGTGGTAGTCGTTGTAGGCATCCAGGAAGTGCTCCAGCCGCTTGGCGACTTCGTCTGTCAGCACGTACTCGTTCAGCTCCACGTACAGGCTCGACTCGTCGTCGGCCTTGATGACGCCTTCTATGGGGCGACTGACGGGCTGCTTGAAAATGCGGTTGAGTTCCATGGACTCTCTCCTCAAACCTGGGTCTCGTAGATGTTGAAAGCGCGGTAGTACTTATCATCGTGTAAGCGTTCGAACAGCTCTAGCGATGCCCCTTGCTCCAATGAGTGCTTGTACTCACCAGGAAAGAACATCACGGTTGGCTTGTCCTTTGCAGTGCTTTGCAGGTTATTGAGTACGTTGTGTGATCGGATGTAGGGAAAGACTTCCCCGATGCCCGTAAGGAACAGCACGTCTAACTCAGTCTGTTGTAGGCGCTCGCCGATAGCCGGGATCAGGTAGTCCTCGATGCCAAGGACGTTTTGCATTAATTCGAGCAGGTTGTCCTTTTCCACGTCCGACTCGACCGCCAGGATTTCATCCCAGAGCCGACCGCCATCGCTGCTGCCCTCTCGTGCTTGCAGCAGTTCGATACAGAGGTCATACAGATTGACCTCCAGCACATTGACTCCGCGCCCTCCCAGGCAGGGCACCTGAAGATTGGCCAGCGAGCTGATGAGCTGGCGTTGCATCCGCTGCATCTCGAAGGCTTCGTTTGCTCGGAATTCGCAGATGTAGAAGGCAGATCATTGTTCAGCCCCCGCATCTGCAAGAAGCGTTCACCGCCGATGACCCGGATCAAGTGTTCAAAGCGGTTGGCGAGTGGTTGGTGACTGATCTTCGGGGTCATTGAAGCCATCGTTGAATGTCGTTGTCAGTGGCTGGGAAAACCATGAAGCCTGCCGCCCCCGCCGGGCGAGGAGCTGGGCGAGAGAGGGGCTGAGCTGAGCTGGATGAATTTCGTACTGATCCGAGAGGAAATCTGCTTCACGCAGCATGCGGAACAGGTTCTGCCGCAACTTCAACTGTGTTGATCGGGCGATGTCGTCAAGCTCGGCATGCCAAAGCGCTTTGCTATTGAGAAAGTGGTCGAAATCCGTGAACACCAATCGGCGGCGAAGCACCAAAAAAAAGTGCTCTCGCATTACCTCTGTGGCGAACTCTCGAATGAAGGGTAGCGCCGACAGACGGCTACCCAGAGCAAGTTCGCTTGGTCACGCAGACTCAAGTCCGGCAGCGCCGAAAGCTCTTCCGAATTCAGCTCTTGCAGCCGTGCCGTGATTTCCTTGCTGATGCGGGTTGCCGCAGCTGATGTACGTACCTGGAGGAGGTTTTCGTCCCGCAGTTGAGCGCGCGTTGCCGACCAGTCACCCAGCCGCAAATAGCGAGCAGCAACCATGGAAGACTCTGGGAGAAAGAGTCCTCCGGTCGTGAATGACAGTCGGTAGCGCTCGGTCATGTCACACTACCTTTGTTGCTGGGATAGCCCGGTGCCAATACAGCCGTCTCAACGCCGTACAAGGCGAGGTGGTCTTTCAGCCAGAGGCGGTACTCGGGTCCGCGCAAGCTGTGATCTGGTGTGCAGTCCACGCTCCACTTGCGAAGGGCATAGCCAGCCAATGCAGCTCGCAATTTGAGACGTAACGCACCGTCTGGCATGTCGTATTCCATCTGCGTGACTTCTGGATGGGGCTGATCCGGGTGTGGTACCAGATCCAATTCGACGATGCGTGTCCATTGAACGTCTTGCTCTGGCAGCTCATGGCGTGCTGGCTCGTCGCCAAGCTTTGGAGTGGGCTTGCTGACACGGGTCAGGACAAAGTCGCGGAAAGTTTGTGACTTGCGATCAAACGCTCGCACATGCCATCGAAGCCCCGTGTCCAGCAGCGCAAAGGGCACGATGTCGCGCGACGACTCGCCGCTGCTCACCGAGTGGTAACCGATGCTGAGCACCTGCCCCATGTGCATAGCGCGCGTGATGCAGGCCAGGGTGTCCAGCTCTGGGTAAGAGAGCCTGGAAGGCATGAGGCATGGCAGCAGGGCATCAGACGATGGCGCCGTGGCATCGCCCAATTGCTCAGCCAGCCAGCCCAGGACTTGGGCCGATGGCACGGCAAACAGCGGCGTGAACTTGGCCCCCAGGAGGTAGCGCTTGCCACGGCTTTCGTAATCAATGTTCTCTGGGGCCAGCTCTTTGTAGAGCGCGAGGTCCCGGGAGGCTGCAGCTGACTGAATGCCAAAACGCTGCATCAGGTCAGGGCGACGAACCTCCCCCAGGAAGCGCAACCGCAGCTCGATGTGCTTGAGCCGGTCCCGTTGGGATTGGGGTAGCTCGGCTGTCTGATCAGCTTCCATGGTGGGGTCGTAACGACGAGATGGGAAGATCTCGACATTCTATTCAAATGAATCTTTCATTGCATCAAAAAAGATACGAATATAGTGGTAAATTGCTTCTATGCCCATTACATCGTTTCACCCGATGTGCGCTGAACTCGTGCGCGGGTGACGGTCCGGCCTTGGTTTGCAAAGGGGGTAATGATTGCCGCCATATCCCATCACCGGCGCCATTGCCTCATTCCGATCGCGGCCCATTCGGGATGGGGTGCACCGTTCGAGCGGCCCTCAGAGGCAAATCCGTCTCGATTCGGACAGGCCGCCGTGCATGACCATTCCGCGCCTGCCTGGCCATTCCGTAGAATGTCCGTGTCTTGGAACTGCGATGCCCCAGACCCCAGCTGGCAGCGTCTGCATCGCCAGCGGCTTTCACATCCGCACTCCATTGGTGGCGGAAGCAGGTAGCGGTGACGGCGTGGTCATGGTTGCGCCAGAGCATGCGCGCAAGGCGTTGAATCTCCGCCGTAAAGTTGCCCGCCTTTGCGATATGGATGTGCAGCTTTCTGTCGGGCTGTGCGCTGAGCCGATTTACCAGCGCCGCCACCAGCGGATGCGTGTCTTCTACTGAGTAGGCCATGAATCGGTATGGCTGCCCCTGTTGCGCCTTGATCTTGATGCCGTGCACATAAAGGCAAAGGGTCTCGATACCGAGCGCCTCATCACGCCGCAGCCATGCAATGATGCCTTTGACCAGTTCACCGGGTCTCGCGCCGGTCAGGCCGATGCCAGCAGCGCATCGGCGTACTTGCCCGGCGCGCCGCGTGCGCAGCTCGGCGGCAACCTCTTCAGTGCTTGGCGCTTGCTGCGGCGCTTACGCCGGGGTTGGGTCATTCCATGTTCATTTAGGGTGATCAAGCACGAAGCTGCTCATGGAGCCGTGGCAGCACGTCCGCCATGCTTTGCCAGTCCAGCTCCTGTGAGGCCGAGCGTACATCGAGGTGCTCGCGCACCAGTTGCCGGCTGGAGAAACGCAGGGCTGCCAAGCGCTTGTGAAAGGTTCTGGGGCTTTGGGTAGCCTGCACCGCCACTGCCAGTGCTCCTGGGGCGCCGTTTGCGCGCTCCAGGAGCACTTGAGCCATGCGCAGGTATTCGGCCTCTGTACGGCTGGATCGGCCTGCGGAGGGAGCCTGAGGCAGCGCGGCGGGCAGCATGGCCAAGCATTCGCGGGCAATGTCGTTCAGGCGGTCGGCGTTGGGGCTCACAGCCACGCGCCTTTGGCGAGGTCTTCGAAAATGGCAGCTGAAACCTCCCGCAGCGTTCCTTGTCGGAGGGCTCTAAGCAGCTGCCTCCACTTGCGCCAAGCAGCTCGCCGGGATGCCCAACTTATCCACAGGCGACCGTGCCGGCGCGTCTGGAGTTCGAGTTACCTTAGAGTTGGTTTTATTGTTGGTGTTATGACGGGAAAAGTCGGATGAGTCATCGATACCGTATCCATATGGTACGGATGACACTTCAGCTGTTAAGTGGCCGGCCAGAAGGGAGTCCAGCAGCGTTCGATGTTCTTCACTCAGCCGTGCTTTGTAGGCGTCAAGGAATGGGCCTGCCAAGGCTCGGGCAGTTGCCGGATGTTGTCGAGGGTTCTGGCGCGGAGTTTGGGGCCGAGGGTCTGGCTGGCCAGATTGTGGTGCCACCAGACCCTAACCCAGACGAACATGCGAACAGGCTCGAACCAAACCAGGTCTTCTGCGCGCAGGCGCTCGATGACCTGCAGCCACTGGTCTTGCGACCAACCGACCTCGGCGGCGGCGATCCTCGGTACCAGCGGGTAGCGCCGATGATGTTGGAGACGGGGCTGGTCAACAGGTGCAGCAGTGTGGTCTTGTCCTCAGTCGTGCAGCCCTGTAGAAGTGGCTATGCCAGAACCCCTGGTCGTTGACGGTGCGTTGGCGACCCATGTCATTTCACCTCTTGCACATTGCCACGCTGAGCAGCTTGTTGCTCCAGCCAGGCGTCGATCTCGTGCTCCAGAAAACCGGCCACGCGGCCGCCTAACTGGATGGGGCGGGGGAAGTCAGTGGTTTTTTCACAGCCGCCACAGCGAGGTACGGCTCAGGGCGATCTTGTCGCAGACGTCTTGAATGCGGATAACGCGCAGCATGTGGTGCTCCTCGAAACATCGTGAAAACACCGGGGATGCTGCGCGTCAGTATGGTGCGATGCACGGACATCAAATGCTGCGATGGTGGCAAATTTATTGGCTGGGGCTTAGTCGCTCCTGGGGTGGAAGTCGGGGAGGTCACCGGTGCCGTTGTGGCGATCAGCGATCAGCTCTTTCAGGCTGACGGAGTACTCGGTCGGTTCCACGTAGTCGCTGTGCGGATCGTCTGGTGAGCAGTCGGGCCATTCCAGATGAGTGAACCGACTTCGTAGCGGCTTTAGCGCCGACATGGCGGCGCTCTTGGCACGTACTTCGCTCTCTCCTCCGGCGACCAAGATGGCCGCGAGACACATCACAGCATCGGAGGGTTGTGGGTCAGCTTGCTGCGTCTCTGACCCGCTGTGAGCCACCCGCACGGGTGTCCAACCATGCTTGTGACAGAGGACAACGAACTGGCGTGCCGCCCAGCGCTCGGCGACATTCTCAGGACGGCCTCGCCTGCGTGGCGCGCACAGATCCTTGGCGCCTTGCCCAGCCAGCGCAGGTCCTGCTAGTGCAGCATGCGGCCAGCGGGCCGGGGACCAAAGGGTTCGTCAGACAGCTCATGCCGCGTGCCAAGGTCGTATGCCTGGTGTTCGTCCAATTCGCCCACGTAGGCATGGTAGGTAGCTGATTGCCCGGCCTCCAGCTTGTTCAGTTCGCTTTGACCCAGCCCCTCCATGGCGAAGCGGAGTTGTTGTGCCGCGAGGGCAATTGTTTCGAAGCGCTTTCGGCTGTGTTCGGCGTCTCGGGCTTGCTGTCTCAGACTCGCGTAGCGCTGGGCCACGGCGGTTACCGCCTCCGTGAAGGCCCTGCGTCGCGCTGCCTCGTCATGGGGCTCGGGGTGGTTCAGTTTAGGGAAATGCCGCTCGATCAGCCGCCCCAGGGGCGTGAGCATGGCCGCCTCGTGACACGAGGCAGAGACTTTATTTCTGTTCATGGACGGCGACCCTCCAGCTTTCAAGGTGATCTGCCCAATCCTGCATCATGGACCTTGCGCTCATCGAAGTAGGTCGCATGGTTGTATGTCCGGCGCACATTGTTCTGATCAGCGTGCACCAGCTGGGCCTCGATCGCATCGGGCCGGTAGCCCATCGTTCAAACGCGTGCTGCCGGTGGTGCGAGTGGCGTGAGGGCTGTAGGTGCCGCCCCAACCTAGGGCGTTCAGCGCTTGGCGTAACGATGCAACCGACATCGGCCCGTTGCGATCATCGCGCCCAGGAAAGAGGTGTTTCCGATTGCCGGTCACCCCCTGTAGCCCCTTGAGCATTTCAACCGCTTGCCGTGGCAGCGGTACGACGTCGTCCTTGCGTGCCTTCATCCGAGCGGCCGGAATACGCCAGATGGCGGCATCCAGATCAAATTCGCTCCACTCCGCTTCGGCGACTTCACTGGGGCGAGCAAGCGTCCACCACATCAGTTGCATGCAGTAGTTAGTTTGAAATGTACCTCGATGATTGTCGAAATCCACCAGCAGTTTGCCAATCTGCCCGGTAGACAAGGCTGTTTTGTTCTGGGTTTTATTGGCAGGTAGCGCCTTACGGACAGGCCAGACCGGATCACCATCCGCGTGGAGGGTAGCCACGGCGAACTCGAAGACTGCGGACATGGTGCGCCGGGCCTCAGCAGCTACAGTTGGTGCGCCGCGTTTGAAGGTTTTTTTTGCAGGATGTCGAGTAAATGCGCCGGTGTGACATCGCGAACGGGCATCTTTCCGATGGCGGGGAAGACGACGCGTTCGAGCATGTCCAGACGGCGATCCTTGGTGACATCCTCCCAGTCCTTGGTTTGCAGCCACTCCCTGGCAACCACTTCAAAGGTATTGTTGGCTTCATGGGCTTGTCTGATACGGTCAAGCTGGCGCTGTTGCGCCGGGTTGATGCTCTGCTTGACCAGCTTGCGGGCAGCCTCGCTACGCTCACGCGCCTCGGCAAGGGTGACACTGGGATATTCGCCCAGTGCATACATGCTCGCCTTCCCGCCCAGGGTGAAGCGATAGCGCCATGCCTTCACCCCTGAAAGCTTCACCTCCAGATACAGCCCCCGGAAGTCGTTCAGGCGATACAGCCTGTCTTTCGGTTTGCGTTACGGCAGTGCGCATCGGTGAGCATGGGCTTCTCCCTCAGTGAACACAGGATCAGTTCACTGCACTCACTTATTCATCCAACCTCAATCGACCATACTCACCAATATACTCAGATTATTGGTGAAACCTCCTAAACACCAAGCAACACAAAGAAACAAAAAAAAGCCGCGCAAGTGCGCGGCTTTAAAGTGTTTTTTTATATCATTTTTTTTGATGTTTCATGAAACTCAAGAAACACCAGAAATGGTGTCAGACGTTAAACAAGAAGTTCAGCACGTCACCGTCTTTAACCACGTACTCCTTACCTTCCGCACGCATCTTGCCGGCCTCTTTGGCGCCTTGTTCACCCTTGTAGGTGATGTAGTCGTCAAAGCCGATGGTTTGCGCGCGGATAAAGCCGCGTTCGAAGTCGGTGTGGATTACGCCAGCCGCTTGCGGGGCGGTGTCGCCTTTGTGGATGGTCCAGGCGCGCACTTCTTTTACGCCGGCGGTGAAATAGGTTTGCAGGCCCAGCAGATCAAAGCCAGCGCGGATCAGGCGGTTAAGGCCCGGTTCTTCCAGGCCCAGTTCGTTCAGGAACTCGGCTTTGTCTTCGTCCGGCAATTCAGCGATTTCGGATTCGATGGCGGCACACACTGCCACCACCGGTGCGCCTTCCAGCTTGGCGTATTCGCTGACCTTGTCCAGCAGCGGGTTGTTCTGGAAGCCGTCTTCCGCCACGTTGGCCACATACATGGCGGGCTTGGCGGTCAGCAGGCACAACGGCTTGATGATGGCTTTTTTTCTTCGTCGCTCAGTTTTACCGAACGGGCCGGGCGGCCTTCGTTCAGCACCGGCAGGATTTTTTTCCAGCACGGCCACCAGCTTTTGCGCGTCTTTGTCGCCGCTCTTGGCTTTCTTGCCGTCGCGCTGGATCGATTTCTCGACCGTGGCCATATCGGCCAGCGCCAGTTCGGTGCCGATCACGGCGATATCGTCGATCGGGTCGACGCGGCCAGCCACGTGCACGATGTTGTCGTTTTCAAAGCAACGCACCACGTTGACGATGGCATCGGTCTCGCGAATATTGGCCAGGAACTGGTTGCCCAGCCTTCGCCCTTGCTGGCGCCAGCGACCAGGCCGGCGATATCCACAAACTCGACAATGGCCGGCACGATTTTTTTTGCGGCTTGATGATTTCCGCCAGCTGGCCCAGACGCGCATCCGGCACTTCAACGATGCCGACGTTAGGTTCAATGGTGCAGAACGGGTAGTTGGCTGCTTCGATGCCGGCTTTGGTCAGGGCATTGAACAGCGTGGATTTGCCAACGTTGGGCAAGCCCACGATGCCGCATTTGAGACTCATGAGGTGCGTCCTTCAGGTTGCTGGGCGGCGCCGAACTAGGCCAGCGCGCCGGTCAATGGTTGTGCGCCGCAATGGCTTATCCACAGCAAAGAGCTGTGGATAAGATGGGGCGGAGCAGTTGGGCGTGATTGTAACACGCGCCATGTGCTTATTTTTTGGCGGGTTTTTCCGGGCGCTGCCAGCCAGGCACGGTCACTTGGCGGGCGCGCGCGATGGTCAGTTCTCCGGCGGGCGCGTTCTTGCTGATCACCGAACCGGCACCGGTGGTCGCCCGGTCGCCGATGGTCACGGGCGCGACCAGGCTGGCGTTGGAGCCTATGCGCACTTCGTTGCCGATGATGGTTTTGTGCTTGTTCACCCCGTCGTAATTACACGTGATGGTGCCCGCGCCGATATTGGTTTGCGTGCCGATTTCGGCATCGCCGATATACGACAGATGATTGACCTTGCTGCCCACGCCGATGGACGAGTTCTTCACTTCCACAAAGTTGCCGATATGCACCTCCGCGGCCAGCACCGCACCCGGGCGCAAACGGGCGTAGGGGCCGATCTGTGCGGCAGCACCCACTTCCGCATCTTGCAGATGGCTGTAGGCTGGATGGTGACGCCGGCGCCAATCTTCACATTGCGCAGAAAACAGTGCGCGCCAATGGTGACGTTGTCGCCCAGGCTGACCTCGCCTTCAAAAAAATGCAGTTGATGTCGATGCTGACGTCTTTGCCATGCTGCAGCGTGCCGCGTACGTCGATACGTGCCGGGTCTGCCAGCGTAACGCCTGCCAGCAGCAAATCGTTGGCTGATTCAACTGGTGGATGCGTTCCAGCTGCGCCAGTTGCAGTTTGTTATTGATGCCCTCGGCTTCCCACGCAAAGGCGGGCTGCGTGGTCACTACCGGCACACCATCGCGCACAGCCAAGGCGATCAGGTCGGTGGCGTAATACTCGCCCTGGGCGTTGTCGTTTTTTTGAGTTCGGACAGCCACTGCGCCAGCCTGGCCGTCGGCAGGGCGAGGATGCCGGTGTTGATTTCCTGGATGGCGGCCTGCGCAGGGCTGGCGTCCTTTTGCTCGACGATGCTTTGCACCTGGTTTTCGGCGTTGCGCACGATGCGGCCATAGCCGGTGGGGTTGGCCAGCGTAACGGTCAGGATACCCAGCTTGCCGCCTTCGGCTGCGGACAGCAGTTGTTTCAAGGTATCGATACGCGTTAGCGGCACGTCGCCGTACAGCATCAGCGTGATGTCGCCCTGCAGTTGCGGCAGCGCCTGCGCCAGCGCGTGACCAGTGCCCAGTTGTTGCGCCTGATGCGCCCAGCCCAGATCCGCCTGGCTCGCCAGCGCGGCCTGCACCTGCTCGCCACCATGGCCGTACACGACGATGGTACGAGCCGGGCTCATCGCTCGGGAAGTATCGAGCACATGTTGCAGCAAGGGCTTGCCCGCCAGCGGATGCAGCACTTTGGCAGGCTGGAATACATACGTTTGCCTTGCCCGGCGGCAGGATGACGACATCGAGACGAGACATGGGTAATCCGGTTAACTGAGCGTAGCCGGGCATTTTACCCGCCCGGCGCAGCGGCGGCGACGGGCAATAAAAAAAAGGCAGCGTTTGCACGCTGCCTTTTGGGGTCCCGGATTGCGCAGGCTTAGTGGCCGCGCTTTCTGAGTTTTTTCGATTACTGCGAGCTTGGCCACGCTTCGACCAGTTCGGCTTGCGCCATGGCGTAATCCATCTGGGTCTTGCGGTTCTTCAAGGCTTCTTCTGCCTTGGCTTTGGCTTCGCGGGCCTTGGCTTCGTCGATGTCCGCACCACGAATGGCCGTGTCAGCCAGAACGGTAATCCCGTCCGGTTGTACTTCAAGCAGACCGCCCGAAACGTACAGGATGACATCCGGTTCGTTCGAGTTTGCCAGCTTGATGCGTACGGCGCCAGGCGGATGCGGGTCAGCAACGGCGCGTGACGCGGATAAATACCGACTTCGCCACCTTCTGCCGGTGCCGTAAAGAATTCGGCGTTACCGGAGAAGATCAGCGCTTCAGCGCTTACCACGTCGACATGCATAGTCATCGCCATTGCCTCAGCTCCTTATTGCAGGGTCTTGGCTTTTTCGAGCGCTTCCTCGATGCCGCCAACCATGTAGAAGGCTTGCTCGGGGAGGTGGTCGTAATCACCGTTCAGAATGCCCTTGAAGCCCTTGAGGGTTTCCTTCAGCGGCACATACTTGCCCGGCGAGCCGGTAAACACTTCTGCAACGTGGAACGGCTGCGACAAGAAGCGCTGGATTTTCCGTGCACGCGACACGGCCAGTTTGTCTTCCGGCGACAGTTCGTCCATACCCAGAATTGCGATGATGTCTTGCAGTTCTTTGTATTTTTTTTGCAGGGTTTGCTGCACGCCACGGGCAACCGTGTAGTGCTCATCGCCCACCACTTGCGGGTCGAGCTGACGGCTGGTGGAGCCCAGCGGATCAACTGCCGGGTAGATACCCAGCGAAGCGATGTCACGGCTCAGAACGACGGTAGCGTCCAAGTGGGCAAACGTGGTTGCCGGCGACGGATCGGTCAAGTCATCCGCAGGCACGTAAACGGCCTGGATCGAGGTGATCGAACCGGTCTTGGTCGAGGTAATCCGTTCTTGCAGAACACCCATTTCTTCAGCCAGCGTCGGCTGATAGCCCACGGCCGAAGGCATACGACCCAGCAGTGCCGAAACTTCGGTACCGGCCAGGGTGTAGCGGTAGATGTTATCCACAAAGAACAGGATGTCACGGCCTTCGTCACGGAACGCTTCCGCAATGGTCAGACCGGTCAGTGCCACGCGCAGACGGTTACCCGGCGGCTCGTTCATCTGGCCGTACACCATCGCCACTTTATCCAGGACGTTGGAGTCTTCATTTCGTGGTAGAAGTCGTTGCCTTCACGGGTACGCTCACCAACACCAGCAAACACGGACAAGCCCGAGTGTGCCTTGGCGATGTTGTTGATCAGTTCCATCATGTTAACGGTCTTGCCCACACCGGCGCCGCCGAACAGACCTACTTTACCGCCTTTGGCAAACGGGCAAATCAAGTCAATAACCTTGATACCGGTTTCCAGCAGGTCGATAGACTGGTTCAGTTCGTCAAACTTCGGAGCGGTCTGGTGAATGGCGCGGCGGACTTCGGTTTCAACCGGGCCAGCTTCGTCAATCGGATTGCCCAGCACGTCCATGATACGGCCCAGCGTGGCATTACCCACCGGTACCGAAATCGGCAGGTGCGTATTGTTCACTAACAGACCGCGCTTCAGACCATCGGTCGTACCCATGGCGATTGCACGAACAACGCCGTCGCCCAGCTGCTGCTGGACTTCCAGCGTCAGTTCCTGGTCGGCCAGCTTGAGCGCGTCATACACCTTGGGCAGGTTGTCACGCGGAAATTCCACGTCCACAACCGGACCAATGATTTGCACAATTTTGCTTGGCTCATCGTAGGTTCCTAATCTTCTCTATACAGTTGGGCCGCCTGCTTAAACTGCTGCCGCGCCGGATACGATTTCCGAAAGTTCTTTCGTAATCGCAGCTTGACGGGTTTTGTTGTACAGCAGTTGCAGGTTGCCGATCACCTTGTCGGCGTTGTCGGTTGCAGCCTTCATGGCCACCATGCGTGCAGCCTGTTCGGATGCCATGTTTTCCGCCACGGCCTGATAAATCAACGCTTCAATGTAGCGGCTCATCAGGTCGTCAATGACGGTCTTGGCATCCGGCTCGAACAGGTATTCCCAGTTGTAGTCGTGGTCCGGACCTTTGAAGTCTTCACCGGACAACGGCAGCAACTGCTCTACCGTGGGCTCTTGCTTCATGGTGTTGATGAACTTCGTATAGACCAGCTGGACTTCATCCACTTCGCCGGCGATGTACGCGTCCACCATCACTTTGATCGGACCGACCAGAGCTTCCAGGTGGGGCGTATCGCCCAGACCCACTGCGGATGAAATAACCCGGGCGCCATTGCGGCCCATGAAGCTGAAACCCTTGTTACCAATGGTGGTAACCGCGATTTCAGCGCCATTCTGGCTATATTCCTTCATCTTGTTGACGGCAAGGCGCAGTGCGTTGGTGTTAAGACCCCCGCACAGACCCTTGTCCGACGTAACCACGATCAGGCCAACCCGTTTAACGCTATCGCGCTTCTGGAGGTACGGATGCGGATAGTCCACAAATGCTTGCGAAAGGTGGCTGGCAACAGCACGGATCTTTTCGCCATAAGGACGGGCAGCGCGCATGCGCTCCTGAGCCTTACGCATCTTGGACGTCGCAACCATTTCCATGGCGCGGGTGATCTTCTGCGTGTTTTTTTACGCTTTTGATCTTGGTACGGATCTCTTTACCGCCTGCATGATTCAGTTCCTTATCCAGTGACCGAATCAATAAGCGCCGGAGCTTTGAACGAAGCAACAGCCTTCAGCAGCGTGGCTTCATCATCGCCCGCCAGTTCGCCCTTGGCTTCGATACGGCCGAGTACGTCGGCGTGGTTAGCCTTGACGTAAGCACGGAAGCCGTTTTCGAACGACAGTGCACGTTCAACCGGCACGTCATCGAACGAACCCTTGGCGATCAGCAGCAGCGTGATACCCAGTTCACCGACCGACAGCGGGCTGTATTGAGCCTGCTTCATCAGTTCGGTAACCATCTTGCCGCGCTCGAGCTGTTTACGGGTGGCTTCGTCCAGATCGGAAGCAAACTGCGCAAACGCAGCCAGTTCACGATACTGAGCCAGCGCCAGACGTACACCGCCGCCGAGCTTCTTCACGACCTTGGTCTGCGCAGCACCACCAACGCGCGATACCGAAATACCAGCGTTCATGGCGGGGCGGATACCGGCGTTGAACAAGTCGGTTTCCAGGAAGATCTGGCCATCGGTGATCGAGATCACGTTGGTCGGAACGAAGGCGGAAACGTCGCCTGCTTGCGTTTCGATGATAGGCAGGGCGGTCAGCGAACCGGTCTTGCCTTTCACTTCGCCGTTGGTGAGTTTTTCAACTTCTTCGGCGTTGATACGCGCAGCACGCTCAAGCAGACGCGAGTGCAGATAGAACACGTCACCCGGGTAAGCTTCACGGCCCGGCGGACGACGCAGCAGCAGCGAGATCTGGCGATAAGCCACAGCTTGCTTGGACAGATCGTCATAAACGATCAGTGCGTCTTCACCGCGGTCGCGGAAGTATTCGCCCATGGCGCAACCGGCGTATGCAGCAATGTATTGCAGCGCGGCCGATTCAGAAGCAGCGGCGGCAACCACAATGGTGTGGCCCATTGCGCCGTGTTCTTCGAGCTTGCGCACCACGTTGGCAATCGACGAGGCTTTCTGGCCGATAGCAACATAGATACACGTAACGCCCGTGCCTTTCTGGTTGATGATGGCGTCCAGGGCAACGGCAGTCTTGCCGGTCTGGCGGTCACCAATGATCAGCTCGCGCTGACCACGGCCGATCGGCACCATGGTGTCGATGGCTTTCAGGCCGGTTTGCAACGGCTGGTCAACCGACTTACGCGCAATCACGCCCGGCGCGATCTTTTCGATCGGGCTGGACAGCTTGGCGTTGATCGGGCCCTTGCCGTCAATCGGTTGGCCCAGCGAGTTGACCACGCGGCCAACCAGTTCCGGACCGACCGGTACTTCAAGAATACGACCGGTACATTTGACTTCGTCGCCTTCGGCGATGTGGGTGTATTCACCCATCACCACGGCACCGACGGAGTCACGCTCCAGGTTCAGTGCCAGGCCAAACGTGTTACCCGGGAATTCCAGCATTTCGCCCTGCATTACTTCGGACAAGCCGTGAATGCGGACGATACCGTCGGTGACCGACACAACCGTGCCAACGTTGGCGCTTTGGGCGCCCGCGGACAGGTTCTGGATCCGGGCCTTGATCAGTTCACTGATTTCAGACGGATTGAGTTGCATTAAAAAAATCTCCTAACTCTTCAGGCTCGTCGCCAGTTCAGAGAGCTTGCCGGCAATGGATGCGTCGATCACGAGATCTCCTACCGTCACCTTCACGCCGCCGATCAGATCGGGGTTAACCACCACCTTGGCGGTCACGTTCTGGTGAAAGTGCCGTGCCACAGCCTGCAGCAGCTCATTGGCTTGCGGATCGGTCAGTGCAAACGCGGATTCCAGCGTTACACCACACGACCTTCTTCAGCAGCCTTCAGCGATTCAAACTGCTCGCGGATGGCGGGCACTACGGCAAAGCGGCGGTTTTCCAGCACCAGGGTGATGAAATTGGCCGTAGCCTCGTCGTTCGCGTCAACCAGTTGCAGCAGGATCTGCTTGACCTGAGCAGCGGATAGTTGGGGGTCAGCCACGATGTCCTGGACCTTCTGGTCCTGAGCCACCTGATCAAGTCGCGCCAGCGATTCAGACCACTGCGCCAGCGAGCCTTGTTCTTTGGCAAGACGGAAAATGGCCTCGGCGTACGGCCTTGCGACGGTATTGAGTTCTGCCATGACTGTCTTACAGTTCCGCTTTGATCGATTCCAGCAGCTCGGCGTGCTTGCCTGCATCGATTTCGCGCTGCAGGATTTTGGTCGCACCAGCAAGTGCCAGATTGGCAACCTGTTGACGCAACACGCCACGGGCTTGCTCGAGTTGCTGCGTGATTTCGGCCTGAGCGCCCGCAGTGATGCGTTCGCCTTCGACCTTGGCCTTTTTCTTTCGCCTCGTCGATGATCTGGTTAGCGCGTTTTTTCTGCCTGAGCAACCAGCTCGGCAGCGCTAGCCTTGGCTTCGCGCAGCTTATCGGCAGAGGCTTTCTCGGCGTTGGCCAGATCTTGTCTGGCACGGTCCGCCGCTGAAAGACCTTCAGCGATGCGCTGTGCGCGCTTTTCCATCATCCCGGTCAGCGGAGGCCACACGACTTTCATCGTGAACCACACCAGCAAGGCAAAAGTGATTACCTGGCCGATGAGGGAAGTATTGAATTCCACGTTGTAGCCCTCCAGTTGTTCGCGGTGACTTGACTCTGATTAGCCTGCGAGCGCGGAGAGGAACGGGTTCGAGAAGGTGTACAGCAGAGCAACACCAACGCCGATCATGGAGATGGCATCCAGCAGACCGGCAATAATGAACAGCTTGGTTTGCAGAACCGGGATCATTTCCGGTTGGCGAGCGGAAGACTCGAGGAACTTGCCGCCGAGAATCGCAAAGCCGATAGCGGTACCGAGTGCAGCCAGACCGATCATCAGAGCGGCGGCGATTGCAGTTGCGCTTTGTACGCTAGCAATAACTTCGGGTGCAGCCATTTTGTAATATCTCCAAAAAAGGATAGTTGACAGAAAAAAAGGGGTAAACACCGGCAGGACGGCCTGCGCCATCCTGCGCGATTCTTTGACAAGCCCGAAGCTTAGTGGTCTTCCACCGCCATCGACAGATACACGATGGTCAGCACCATGAATACGTAGGCCTGCAGCGTCACAACCAGCACGTGGAAGATGGCCACGGCGTGCCCAGCACCCAGTTGATCCACCACGGCAGCAGTGCGATCAGGATAAACAGCAGCTCGCCCGCATACATGTTGCCGAACAGACGCAGTGCCAGCGAAATCGGCTTGGCGATCAATTCAATCAGCTGGAACAAGAAGTTAGGGATCAGCAGCGCAACCTTGCCCACGGTGCCTTCGGCATGGAAAGGCGCGGTAAACAGTTCTTTGATCCAGCCGCCGAGGCCCTTGGCCTTGATCGAGAAGCCGATGATATACACCAGCACCGACAGCGACATGGCAAACGTCTGGTTCACGTCGGCGGTCGGCACCACACGCAGATAAACGTGATGCGGATCAGCGCCGAAGAAGGTGACACCCACCCACTGCGCAATCATCGGGAAAAGGTCAACCGGGAAGAAGTCCATGGCGTTCATCAGGAACACCCAGCAGAAAATGGTCAGCGCCAGCGGGCCGATCACTTTGCTCTTGCCGTGGAAAGTGTCTTTGATGTGCGTATCGACCATCTCGACGATCAGCTCGACAAAGTTCTGCAACTTGCCGGGCACACCATCGGTGGCTTTGCGCGCCACCAGACCGAAGATGCCGACGAAGATGAAACCAAGGATCAAGCCCACCCAGAAGGTATCCAGGTGGAAGTTGGCCATGGCGCCTTCGCTGTGCAAGCGGTTGTGCGTCAGGTGGTGGAGGATATATTCGGTTGAGGTCTGTTGTTCAGCCATGGTTATTTCTTGTCTTTAAATTTGATCAGAAGCCCGAACCAGAAGGCCGAGGCCGCCGCGAGATATCCTGCAAAAAAACCGCGGGCCAGACAACCTGCCGGTAAAATCTGAATACAACGCCAAAACACACCAGCGTAAACACCAGCTTGAGCGCCTCGCCCATGTAATGCAGCTTCATCAGCAATGCAGGGGGGCCGTAAGGCAGCTGGTAAGCAGCTTTGGTGTATATGAGAGAGCCGGCTAAAGAAATTGCAGCGCCTATGACACTTGCAATTGCAGCCCATTGGCCCCATAACAAAAAAAATCAGCACCGAAGCAACGAGGCCCAGTGCGGCTTGCAGCCGGACGATGCCCCGGATCTGTGCTTTACTCACCATTTTGCTACGCCAGGCAAATATCCGGAGATTATACGGATCGACATTGCTTCGCGTCAATTTTACGCATTGAAAATACAGGGGTTTATCGTCTGTATGTGGTGGATCTGTAACTGAGGGCCTTCTGGCTACAAATCCTGCCTTACTATGCACCGATGCGGTGCAATCTCCAGTACGACGCGGCGACAGTTTGCCGCAATCAACGAAGTAGCGCTAGTAATCGATCAAGATCTTCCAGGCTCGCGTAATCGATGGTCACTTTGCCATTGCCGCGCTTACCGTGACGAATGGCCACGGGGCGCCGATACGGCTGGATACTTCTTCTTGCAGACGCGAAATATCCGCGTCGATTTTCTTCTCGGTTTTTTTCAGGCGTTTCTTGCGTCAAACGATGGACCAGCGCCTCCGTCTCACGCACCGACAGCCCCTTCAGCACGACTATCCGCGCGGCATCCAGTTGCTTGAGCGTGGGCAGACCCAACAAGGCGCGGGCATGGCCCATATCGATCTGGCCTGTGGATAACAAATCACGCACCGGCTCGGCCAGGTTAAGCAGACGCAGCAGATTGGTGACGCTGGCGCGCGACTTGCCCACAGCCGTGGCAACCGCTTCGTGCGTCATGCCGAATTCTTCGATCAGCCGACTCATGCCGACGGCTTCTTCCAGCGCGTTCAGATCTTCACGCTGAATGTTTTCGATCAACGCCATGGCGGCGACGGCTTCGTCCTCGACTTCGCGGACCAGCGCCGGAATCTCGGTCAGCCCGGCGATCTCGCTGGCGCGCCAGCGGCGTTCCCCGGCGATGATTTCATAGCGGTCTTCGAGCGACCCCGGCAGCAGGCGCACCAGCACCGGTTGCATCAGCCTTGCGCCCGGATCGATTCGGCCAGCTCTTGTAATGCGGCTTCATCGATATGACTGCGCGGCTGATATTTGCCGGGTTGCAAAGCCGATACCGGCAATTGCTGCAGCGATTCGGTCGCCGAGGCATCGCCCATCAGGCATCCAGTCCACGGCCGAGGCCTTTGAATTTCTTGTTCATTCCGGGTTCCGTTAACGACGAGACGCTCAGACCGAGTGGGCCACTTCGTGCGTGTTATGCCGCGCCAGCAGTTCTTCTGCCAGTTGCAGATAGGCCTGCGCGCCTTTCGAGGTTTTGTCGTACGCCAGAATCGGCCGCCCATAACTGGGGGCCTCGGCCAGACGCACATTACGCGGGATGACGGTGTGGTACAGCTTGGAGGTGAAATGCTTGACCAGCTGATCCGATACCTGTTGTGCCAGGGTTGAACGCGGATCAAACATGGTCCGCAGCAACCCTTCAATTTCAATCCGGCGGTTCAAACTCTGGCGGATCCGGCGCAGCGTGCTGACCAGATCGGACAAACCTTCGAGCGCATAGTATTCGCATTGCATCGGGATCAGCACGGCGTCGGCAGCGACCAGGCCATTCAGGGTCAGCAGGTTCAGCGCAGGCGGGCAATCGATAATGACGAAATCATAGTTGCCCACCACCGGCGCCAGTGCCTGCTTCAGCCGCGATTCGCGCGCATCGGCTTCAACCAGTTCGACTTCAGCACCGGCCAGATCGCGCGTGGCGGGCAGCAGATCAAAGCCGCCGGTTTCCGAGGCAACCAGCACTTCCTGCACCGTCGATTCGCCAATCAACAAACTGTAGACCGTCGCTTTGACTTTGGTTTTATCGATGCCCGCGCCCATGGTGGCGTTGGCCTGCGGGTCCAGGTCGATCAGCATGACGCGCTTGCCAGATGCACCAGGCTGGCGGCCAGGTTGACCGCCGTCGTGGTTTTGCCCACACCGCCTTTCTGATTGGCAATCGCGAGTACTCGCGTCATAGCGAACCTTGTTCCTTGATCATGACCAGACAGCGCTCGGCATCGACACCGGGCACCTTGAGCGTAATTACCTCGCCCGCAACGACATCCTTGGGCAGCAGCGCAATTTCTTCATAAGGATACACGCCTTTGAGCGCGGCCCAGTAGCCGCCCTCGGCCAGCAAATGGCGTGTCAGCTTGATAAATTCGCCCAGCTCGGCAAATGCACGCGAGGTGATCACATCGAACGGCGCTTCGGGTTGATAGCTTTCAACCCGCTCGCTGACCACGCTGACGTTGGGCAATTGCAGTTCCAGAATCGCCTGGCGCAAAAAAAGTGGTTTTCTTGTGATTGGAATCCAGCAGCACCCAGTTCCAGTCCGGGCGCGCAATCGCCATGGGAATGCCCGGTGTACCGAAGCCGGAGCCCACATCCAGCAAGCGCGTACCGGCCGGGGCCTGCAGATGCGCCAGCGGCGCCAGCGAATCGAGCAAATGGTGCGGCACCATACGCGCCGGTTCGCGGATAGCGGTCAGGCTATAGGTCTTGTTCCATTTTTCCAGCAGGGCCACATAGGCCAGCAGTTTTTGCTGTTGCTGGGCATCCAGGCTCAGACCCAGCGTGGCCAGGCCGTCATTCAAAACTTGGTTCATGGTCGGATTCTTTTATATTTTCGGGTAGTTCAGCAGGCGCGCGGCCATTGCTCCACAACTTGTCCACAGCGTATCAACAGTGTGGAATCAGGCCGCCTTGCCTGCCGTTTCCAGTAATTGGCGTTTCTTTAAATGCACCAGCAACAAGGCAATCGCGGCGGGGGTAATGCCGGAAATGCGACTCGCCTGGCCGACCGTTTCGGGGCGATGCGTGTTGAGTTTCTGCTGCACTTCTTTCGATAACCCCACCACGCTGGCGTAATCAAACGCATCGGGCAGACGCAGATTGTCCAGATTATCGCGGCGCGATACTTCGTTTTGCTGACGGTCGATATAGCCTGGTACTTGGTCTGGATTTCGACTTGCTCCGCCACCAGCGGATCATCGACCGAGGCTTCGCCTTCCTTGGGTTGTGCGGCCGTCATCGTCAACAAACTGGCGTAGGTGACTTCCGGGCGACGCAGCAAATCGGCCAGCGTGTATTCGCGCTCGATGGCTTTGCCCAGCACGCGTTCGGCATCGGCCGCATCCACTACGCGCGGGTTCACCCAGGTGGATTGCAGGCGCTGCATTTCGGCGGCGACGGCGTCGCGTTTGCGACAGAACATCTCCACTGCGCATCGCCGACCAGGCCGAGCTTGCGGCCGACTTCGGTCAAGCGCAGATCGGCGTTGTCCTCGCGCAATTGCAGGCGGAATTCGGCGCGGCTGGTAAACATGCGGTACGGCTCGGTCACGCCGCTGGTGGTCAGATCGTCGACCAGCACGCCAGATAGGCCTGGTCGCGCGCGGGCGTCCACGCGTCTTGTTCGCGCGCAAACAGCGCCGCGTTCAGCCCGGCAAACAGGCCTTGCGCAGCGGCTTCTTCGTAACCGGTGGTGCCATTGATCTGGCCCGCAAAAAAACAAGCCGGCAATGGCTTTCGATTCAAAGCTGGCCTTGAGCGCGCGCGGATCAAAATAATCGTATTCGATGGCATAGCCCGGGCGCAGGATGCGCGCGTTTTCCAGGCCCTTCATCGATTGCACGGCGGCAATCTGGATATCAAAGGGCAGGCTGGTCGAGATGCCGTTGGGGTAAATCTCGTGGGTATCCAGACCTTCCGGTTCCAGGAAAATCTGGTGGCTGTCTTTATCGGCAAAGCGATTGATCTTGTCTTCAATCGACGGGCAATAACGCGGGCCCACGCCTTCAATCTTGCCGGTAAACATCGGGCTGCGATCAAAGCCGCTGCGGATGATGTCGTGCGTTTGCTGGTTGGTGTGCGCAATCCAGCACGGCAACTGGCGCGGATGCATGGCGCGGTTGCCACGTACGGAGAACACCGGCTCGGGCGTATCGCCAGGTTGTTCTTCCAGCACCGAGAAATCAATGGTGCGGCCATCAATGCGCGGTGGCGTGCCCGTCTTGAGGCGGCCCACCGGCAGATTCAGTTCGCGCAAGCGTTGCGACAGCGTGACGGACGCCGGATCACCCGCGCGGCCGCCGGTATGGTTTTCCAGGCCGACGTGGATTTTGCCGCCAAGAAAGGTGCCTGCGGTCAGCACCACGGCGGCGGCCTCAAAGCGGATGCCGATTTGCGTCACCACGCCGGTGACCTTGTCGCCATCGAGCGTCAGGTCATCCACCGCCTGCTGGAACAGATCAAGATTGACCTGGTTTTCCAACATATCGCGGATGGCGGCCTTGTAGCGGATGCGGTCCGCCTGGGCGCGGGTGGCGCGCACGGCCGGGCCTTTGGACGAATTGAGCGTACGGAACTGGATGCCACCCAGATCGGTGGCCAGCGCCATCGCGCCACCCAGCGCATCGACCTCGCGCACCAGATGGCCTTTGCCGATGCCGCCGATGGAGGGGTTACAGCTCATCTGCCCCAGCGTCTCGATATTGTGAGTCAGCAGCAGGGTGCGCTGGCCATGCGCGCAGCAGCGAGCGCGGCTTCGGTGCCGGCGTGACCGCCGCCAACCACGATGACGTCATAACGAATGGGATAAAGCATGAGCGTAATTCCTGCTGCCATGAATCTGGACAAGGGGCAAGATTCTACGGCAAAACAGGGACTTGCGCTACGTGGGGCGGCCCGCAACCTGGCCGCGCGATCAAACCGCCTGGCCATAAAAAAGGCGCCCGCGGCGCCTTTTTTTTACGTGTTACATCAACTAGCTAGCCATCAGGCTGCCGGGCTCAGCACGCCATAGGTGTAGGCGGCTTCGAGCGCGGCACCGACGATGCCAGCATCGTTTTGCAGGGTGGCACCGGCCACTTCAAAACGGATGCCTTTCATTTCCGGCACAAATTTCTCGGCTTTTTTGCTGATACCGCCACCGATAATCACAAAGTCGGGCGACAGCAGCAGATCCAGATGCTGCAGATAGCCGTTCAGGCGCGGGTTGAATTCTTTCCATTTGAGGTCGAGGTCATCCTTGACCTTGCCCGAACAGTAATGCTCAGCGATGCCGTCTTTCGGGAAAATCAGATGACCGAATTCGGTATTGGTAATCAGCTTGCCGTCGACGATCAGCGCACTGCCGATGCCGGTGCCCAGCGTAATCACCAGCACTTTGCCCATCCGGCCCTTGGCGGCGCCGAATACCTGCTCGGCCAGACCGGCCGCATCGGCGTCATTCAGCAGTTTGATCGGTTGGCCCACCACGTCGGCAATGATCTGCTCGGCCGGGGCATTAATCCACGACTTGTCGACGTTGGCGGCCGACAGCGTGACGCCGTTGCGCACGATGGCGGGGAAGGTCACGCCGATCGGGCCGGTCCACTTGAAGTGTTCGACCAGTTGCTTGACGACCTTGGCCACCGCTTCCGGCGTGGCCGGCTTGGGCGTATCAATGCGTTCGCGCTCCGCCAGCAGTTCACCGGTTTCCACATTGACCGGAGCACCCTTGATGCCCGTGCCGCCGATATCAATACCCAACACTACTTTGGGCTGCCCTGCCACATTCGCCATGATTACTCCGTTGTACTGATCAGGAAACGCCGCGGACGCTCAAGCATCGCCACGCTGCGCAAAAATCTTTCGGGAATTTAACTGGCGGGCTGGCAAAGTCAAGCCCGGTAATGACCTGACCTGCCGCGTTACAACAGATGCGGCGGCCTAGCGCGCGCCGCTCTGCAGCTCAAGAAAACGCTTTTTTTTGTCGGCGTCAGCGCGCTGCCTGATTGCAGCAATATCGGCCATCTTTTTCTGATCGTCCTGATCGATATCCGCCAGTTCTTTTTTTTGCGCGGCGGCCATTTCGGCGCTCATATCGTCGGGCACCGCTTTTTTTGGCCTTGTTGAACGACGAGATCTGCTTGTTCAGCTTTTCGATCTTTGCCTGCGCGCTTTGCCGGCGCGACTGGTTGGTCTGGATGGCGCCGTTGACGGCGTCGATCTGGCGATCGCGCAACAAATCAATTTCTTTGGTATTCGAGAACGACTGCAGCAAGGCACGGTCGCGGCGTTGCTGGTCTTGCTGATCCTGCTGCGCCTTCAGCCGGCGCGCGGTTTCTTCGGGATTTTCGGGCTGCGGCGGGGATTTGCGCACCATGCCCTGGCTGTCGAGCGTGCTCACGCCTTTGGGGGCGGCACTCAGCGGCGGCTTGTCGCTGTATTGCACGCGGCCGTTTTCATCGACCCAGCGATACAGCGTGGCATGCGCGGATTGCGCTGCCAGCATTAAAGCCAGCAGCGCCAACCATCCATAAAGCTTCATACTTTCCCCAGCCCTGTTGCGACATCCGGCTGAAAAAAAGCGCTCAGGCTTTATGCAGGACGAATGCCATATTGTGCGCGGTAGGCCGCGACTTTCTCGCGATTGCCGGTCATACCGCTGGTATTTTCAAGATAGCCCACCAGATCATCCAGTGAAGCGATGGCAATGACGGGAATGCCAAACTGCTGCTGCACTTCCTGCACGGCCGACAAATCGCCCTGGCCGCGTTCCATGCGGTCCAGCGCAATCAATACACCGGCGGGCTCAGCCCCATGCTGCGGATCATCGCGACCGATTCGCGCACCGAGGTCCCGGCCGAGATTACGTCGTCGATAATCAGCACCCGGCCTTTGAGCGGCGCGCCGACCAGTACACCGCCTTCGCCATGGTCTTTGGCTTCTTTGCGGTTATACGCAAACGGGGTGTTCAGCCCGGCTTGAGCCAGCGCCACAGACGTGGCGGCAGCCAGCACAATCCCCTTGTACGCCGGGCCAAACAGGACATCGAATTTCACACCGGAAGCCTGCACGGCCTGCGCATAAAATTGCGCCAGTGCACCGACTGAAGCGCCGTCGTTAAACAGCCCGGCATTAAAGAAGTACGGCGAGGTACGGCCGGCTTTGGTGATAAACTCGCCAAAGCACAGCACATTCTGTGCCACTGCAAATTCAATGAATTCGCGGCGGAAATCGGACATGGGTCAATACTCCTTGAAAGCTGCTGAATGCGCGGTCATGCAGGCCAGTCACTGCACTCCGCCGCACTGTAATCGAGGGTTACCGGCCAGACACATTCAGACGTCGGACTGCCGATTTTCGGTAACCCCGGTGACAAAAAAACAGCATATTATGCCGCGCCGCTTCTGACGCGGCATGTTCAACTTCTTGAATAGATCAAAAAGGGTACGGCCTTGCGCATCGTTTCTGCCAACCTCAATGGCATCCGTTCCGCCGCCAACAAAGGCTTTTTTTTGACTGGCTGGCCCAGCATCAAGCCGACGTCATCGGCCTGCAGGAATTAAAGGCGCAAGACGCCGACCTGAGCGAGCTGATGCGTAACCCGCATGGCATGCACGGCTATTTTCACTTTGCGGAAAAGAAAGGTTACAGCGGTGTGGGTTTGTATTGCCGCAAGCAGCCCGACAACGTGGTAATCGGCTTGGCATTCCGGATATCGACGCCGAAGGCCGCTACATTCAGGCGGACTTTGGCAATCTGTCGGTGGTGTCGATCTATCTGCCGTCGGGTTCCAGCGGCGAAGAGCGCCAGCAGGTCAAGTTTGCCTTTATGGAACGCTTCTGGACCCACCTGGCACATCTGGCGCAATGCGGTCGCGATATCGTGCTGCTGGGCGACTGGAATATCGCGCACCGCGAACTCGATCTCAAAAAACTGGAAAGGCAATCTGAAGAACTCCGGCTTTTTTTTGCCAGAAGAGCGCGAGTGGATAGGCCGGGTGTTTGATGAGCTGGGTTGGGTGGATGCGTGGCGCCGTCTATATCCGGATGCACCCGGTTATACCTGGTGGTCCAATCGGGGTCAGGCCTATGCCAAGGATGTGGGTTGGCGCATCGACTATCACATCGTTACGCCCAGCCTGGGCGACAAGCTGCAAAGCGCGCATATCTATAAAGACGTGAAGTTCTCAGACCACGCACCGCTGACGGTCGATTACGACTACGCATTCTAGGCAACGGATGCAGCACAGCAAAAGGGCGGGTCGCAGACCCGCCCTTTTGCTAATCCTGCCTCAAGCGCGCGAACTGCCGCGTGACATCACATCGATCCACACCGCCAGCAGCAGAATCGAGCCTTTGACGATCATCTGCCAGAACGAATCCACATCCAGCATCGACATGCCGTTATCCAGGCTGGCCATCACCAGCGCGCCGATCAAGGCGCCATGCACCGTGCCGACGCCACCGCGCATGGATGTGCCGCCTATAAAGCACGCAGCAATCGCGTCGAGCTCACCCATGGAACCGGCCGACGGTGAACCCGCCGCCAGGCGCGCCGTATTGACCACGCCAGCCAGCGCGCACATCAAACCCATGATGCCGAAGATGGCCAGTTTGACGCCGCGCACATTCACACCGGACAAACGCGTCGCCTCCATATTGCTGCCCACCGCGTAGATACGACGGCCGAATACGGTCTGGGTGGCGATATAGGTAAACACGCCCAGCAACACCATCAACAACAGCACCGGAATCGGAATGCCGTCATAGGCATTCAGCGTGCGCACAAAGCCAAAGATGACCGCGCCCGCCAGCACCACGCGGGCCACATCGCGCCACAGCGGCACCACCGGTAAACCGTAGCGCGTGTTGGCAATCCGCGTACGCCACGCCAGCACACCGGCAATTATCAACAACACCACGCCCAGCAAATCGCCCCACAGCGTTGGCAGATAACCCTGGCCCAGATAGACCAGTTGATCCGACACCGGCGCGATGGTCATCCCGCCCGTGACACCCAGCAGCACCCCGCGAAACGCCAGCATGCCAGCCAGACCGACGATAAACGACGGCACGCGCAACCACGCCGCCCAGTAACCGTTAAACAAACCAATCAGCAGACCCAGGCCAGCCACGATGGCCAGATTGAGGCCAGCGGCATGTGGTAATTGACATCCAGCACTGCCGCCACGCCCCCGAGCAAGCCCAGCAAAGAGCCCACCGACAGATCGATCTCACCCGCGATAATGACAAACACCATGCCGCAGGCAGCATGCCGGTAACCGACATTTGTCGCAGCAGATTGGAGAGGTTGCGCGGGGTCAGGTAACCGCCCTCGGTCTTCCAGGCAAAAAAAAGGCCAGATCACCGCGATGGCAATCACCAGCGCCAGCACTTTGTACTGGCTGAACAATTGTTTGATGCCCGGCCAGCCGCCACCACGCGGCTGGCCCGAGCTGGAACCCGCGACGGGCGTTTCGACAGCGATAGTCATACAGTCACTCCATGTTCTGCGGCCACACTGGCCAATGGGGTCAGGGCTGCAGCCAGCACCTGTTCCTGGGTCAGGCCTTTATTGATGAATTCACCGCGCAACTCACCTTCGCCCATCACCAGCACGCGATCGCTCACGCCCAGCACTTCGGGCAATTCGCTCGAAACCATAATGATCGAGATGCCGGCTTTGGCCAGCTCCAGCATCAGTTTGTAGATTTCAAACTTGGCGCCGACGTCAACGCCGCGGGTGGGTTCATCCAGGATGAGAATGTCCGGCCGGGGTTGCAGCATCTTGGCCAGCACCACTTTTTGCTGGTTGCCACCGGACAAACCCGTAATCGGCAAATGCGGGCTGGAGGTCTTGATCTTGAGCCGGGCAATTTCGGCCATCACGCTCTGCAATTCCTCACCCTTGTCGATGCGACCGGCGTGGCTGTAGCGGTCCAGCACAGGCAGCGTCATATTCCAGCCCACGCCAAACTGCGGCACGATGCCGTGGTGCTTGCGGTCTTCCGGCACCATGCAGATGCCGTGTTTGATCGCCTTGATCGGGCTGGAAACATCGATCGCTTTACCATGCAATCTGACCGTGCCGCTGGATTTGCCGGGATAGCGCCAAACAGGGTCGACACCAGTTCCGTGCGGCCGGCACCCACCAGCCCGGCGATGCCCAGGATTTCGCCGCGGCGCAGATGGAATGACACATCCTTGACCTTGCGGCGTGACGGGTTGGTTGGATCAAAGCAGGTGATATGGCTGGCTTCGAGCACCACCTCGCCAATCTCGTGCGGTTCGCGCGGGTACAGATCGCCGATTTCACGCCCCACCATCATCGCAATAATGCGTTCAACGTTGAGCGAGCCCATCGGCTGCGTCGCCACATGCACGCCATCGCGGATGACGCTGATGGTGTCGCAGATTTCAGCCACTTCATCCAGCTTGTGTGAGATATACACACACGCCACGCCCTTGGCCTTGAGTGCTTTGATGATGTTGAGCAGCACGCGGATTTCTGAGGTGGTGAGCGACGAGGACGGCTCATCCAGAATCAGCAATTTAGCGTTCTTGTTCAGTGCTTGGCAATCTCGACCAATTGTTGCTGGCCACCGCCGTAGTGGTGCACCGGCAGCGCGACGTTGATATCGGGCATGTTCAGCTCGGCCATCATTTTCTGCGCTTGCTGGTGCATGGCCGAATAATTGAGGCGGCCGCCGGGCAAGGTGATTTCGTTGCCCAGAAAAATGTTTTCGGTGACCGACAACTCAGGCACCAGCATCAACTCCTGATGGATGATGACGATGCCGGCGGTCTCGGTTTCCTTGATGGAGTGCGCTTGCAGTGGCTGGCCTTGCCAGCGGATGTCGCCTTCCCATGTGCCGTGCGGGTACACCGCCGACAGCACCTTCATCAGCGTGGATTTACCCGCGCCATTTTCGCCGCACAGGCCGACGCATTCGCCAGCGCGGATGTGCAAATCGATGCCATCCAGCGCCTTCACGCCAGAGAACGATTTACGGATATTGCGCATTTCGAGCAGGAAATCAGACATCAGTCTTGTCCCCGGTACAGAAGAGGAAAATCACCGGGCCATGTTTCACGTGGAGCACGGCCCGGCGGACTGCGTGATTACTGCGCGGCCAGTTGCGCCGCGGTGTAGAAGTTGTCCTTCACCAATACGTCTTGCGCATTGTCTTTGGTCAGCATGGTCGGCTTGAGCAGCTTGGCATCCACCTTCTTCAGGCCATTGTCGTACTGGGTGTCATACGTGACCTTTTTTTTGCCCTGGACCAGATCCACCGTCAGTTGCGCGGCTTCGCCAGCCAGCAGCTTGAGCGGCTTGTACACGGTCATGGTTTGCGTGCCGGCAATCACGCGCTTGACCGCGGCCAGGTCAGCATCCTGCCCCGACACCGGCACCTTGCCCGCCAGCTTTTGTGCCGCCAGCGCCTGGATGGCGCCGCCCGCCGTACCATCATTGGAAGCCACAATCGCGTCGATCTTGTTCTGGTTGGCGGTCAGCGCGTCTTCCACGATCGACAACGCTTTAGCCGGGCTCCATTCCGCCACCCATTGCTGGCCCACAATCTTGATGTCGCCCTTGTCGATATAAGGCTTGAGCACTTTCATCTGGCCATCGCGCAGCATGCGGCGTTGCCATCCGTCGGTGAGCCGCCCAGCAAATAGAAATTGCCCTTGTTGCGCGCCTTCAGCACACCCTCGGCCTGCATCTCGCCCACCTTGGTGTTATCGAAGGTGATATAGGCATCGACGTCGGCATTGGCGATCAGCCGATCGTACGAGATCACTTTGATGCCGGCTTTTTTTGGCTTCGCGGATGGCGTTGGCCAGCACATTGCCGTTAAACGGCACGATGACGATGGCGTCGACATTGCGCGAAATCAGGTTTTCGATTTGCGAAATCTGGCGTTGCTCGTTGGCATCTGCCGATTGCACAAATACCTTGGCGCCCAGTTTGTCGGCGGCAGCGACAAAGTAATCGCGATCGCGCGCCCAGCGTTCCAGGCGCAAATCGTCAATGCAGAAACCGATAACGGGCTTGTCTTTGCTGGCCATGGCGGCAGGGGCGGCAAAGCTCAGCAGAGCACCGGTAAGCAGGGCAGAGATCAGGGTCGTTTTCATGGGATGGCTCCTCAAACTACTTATCTGGTTTTATGTGCCAGTCGGCACGGGACAACGCAGGGACTTCCTCTGTAGCGGGTGCGGTCTACGCCGCTTGCTGGTCGTTCTGGTGAAACAGGGATGCAACACGGGCATACAACTGCTGGAATTTCGGTCGCCGCTGTGCAGCAAACCAGGCGGCGCGTTCGGCCTTGGGGGCATAGCGCGCGCGGACTGGCGGCACCGGGCAGATCGTGGCGATGGCGGCGGTGGGATCGAGCGCCAGATGCGCCAATCGGGCGGCACCCAATGCCGGGCCGACCTCACCGCCTTCGCGGCACACCAGCGGCCGATCAAGAATGTCGGCCAGCATCTGTACCCAGTATTCGCTGCGTGAACCGCCGCCAATGACGGTTACTTCGCTGGGGACCACGCCGCTGGCTTCCAGCGCGTCCACACCGTCCGCCAGGCCAAGGCCGACGCCTTCAAGCGTGGCATTGGCGAGGTCGCCGGCACGGGTGGACCCGGTCAGGCCAAAGAACACGCCCTGGGCCTCCGGATTGTTATGCGGTGTGCGTTCGCCCGACAGATAGGGCAGGAACAGCGGCGTCTGGGGGTCGATGCCGCGGCGTTCAGCGGCTTCCAGCAAGGCGGCGACATCGGCAAAACCGGTCAGGCCCGCAGTGAAATCCAGGCAGGCGGCGGCCGACAACATCACCGACATCAAATGCCAGGTATGCGGCAAAGCGTGGCAAAAGCTATGTACCGCGCCTTCCGGATTGGCGTGATAGCCGTCGCTGGCGGCGAAATACACGCCCGAGGTGCCCAGCGACAACATGGCCTGGCCCGGCGTGACGATGCCGACGCCGATGGCACCGGCTGCGTTATCGCTGGCGCCGGCAATGACCGGCACACTGCGCAAGCCCCACTGCGCTGCCAGTTCTGGTTTGAGGTGGCCGGTAATCTGGTTGCCTTCATACAGCTTGGGCATATGGGCGCGGCTGAGGCCGGTGGCGGCGAGGATTTCGTCGCTCCAGTCCCGGCGCGCCACATCCAGCCACAAGGTGCCGGCGGCATCGGACAGGTCGGTTGCAAAATCACCGGTCAGTTGGTAGCGCAGATAATCTTTGGGCAGCAACACGGTGGCAACGCGCGCGAAAATCTCCGGTTCATGCCGCGCCACCCATTTGAGCTTGGGCGCGGTAAAGCCGGGCATCATCAGGTTGCCGGTAATCTGGCGGGATTGCGGCACCAGCGCTTCCAGCTCGGCGCATTCGGCAAAAGCGCGGCCGTCGTTCCACAGGATGGCCGGGCGCAACACATTGCCTGAGCATCCAGCAAGGTCGCGCCATGCATCTGGCCAGTCAGGCCGATGGCCTCGATATCCGAAGCGGGTACACCCAGCGCGGCGGCCTGTTGCACCAGTGTGCTGATGGCGGCGCTGCAGGCAGACCACCAGTCAGTCGGCGATTGTTCGGACCAGAGCGGTTGCGGTCGGCTGACCTGTAGCGGCGCGCTGGCGCTGGTCAGTACCTGTCCGTGACGATCCAGCAAAATGGCTTTGGCGCTGGAGGTGCCGAGGTCGATTCCGATAAACATTGCTATAGCCCTGTGCCTGGTGGCGCGATGGAATGCCGCACAGGTTGGGCTTGTAGTGAATGTCCAGCAATTACAAAATCTGCCGATTACGGCTATGTTTTTTTTGGCGGAAACGATGAGCGGTGCGATCAGGCAAAAAAATGCTGAAAAAAAGCCTGAAAAACCAATAGCCCGAGCGGCGCGCACAAGCGCACCGGTCGGGCGTAAGGTTCAAGCGTTCAGACCAGTAATCAGCCGTGAACGAAGCGGTTTACCACGTTTTCCAGATGCTCCTGACGGCCGCTCACATGCTGCGGCGCCAGGTTGTGTTGCAAAGCGTATTGCGCCACATCGTCCAGCGATTTCTGCCCCGCCAGCACGGCGCGGCCAAACTCGCCGTCCCAACCGGCGTAACGCTGCGCCTTGTTCTGGCCCAACACGTCGTTTTCGACCATGGCAGCCGCACGCTTCAGGCTGAGCGCCAGCACGTCCATGGCGCCAATGTGGCCCAGGAACAAGTCTTCAAGATCGCTGCTCTGGCGGCGCACTTTGGAATCAAAGTTGAAGCCGCCGGTAGTAAAGCCGCCACCCTTGAGGATTTCATACATGGCCAGCGTCATTTCTTCGACGCTATTGGGAAACTGATCCGTATCCCAGCCGTTTTGCGGATCGCCGCGGTTGGCGTCGATCGAACCAAACACACCCAGCGCAAACGCGGTGGCGATTTCATGCTGGAAGGAATGGCCCGCCAGCGTGGCGTGGTTGGCTTCGATATTGACCTTGATTTCGTTCTCCAGCCCGAATGCCTGCAAGAAGCCTTGCACGGTGGCCGTGTCGTAATCGTATTGATGCTTGGTCGGTTCTTGCGGCTTGGGCTCGATCAGAATGGTGCCCTTGAAGCCGATCTTGTGTTTGTGCTCCACCACCATCTGCATAAAGCGGCCCATCTGGGCGCGCTCGCGCTTCATATCGGTGTTGAGCAATGTTTCGTAGCCTTCACGGCCGCCCCACAGCACATAGTTGGCGCCGCCCAGGCGATGCGTAGCGCCCATGGCGTTGACCACTTGCGTGGCGGCCCAGGCAAACACTTCGGGGTTGGGATTGGTGGACGCACCGGCCGCATAGCGCGGATGGCTGAAGGCGTTGGCCGTGCCCCACAGCAATTTGACGCCGGTTTCGCTTTGCTTTTGCTCGAGGTAATCGACCATGTGCGCAAAGTTTTCGACGTAATCGCGGATCGAATTGCCTTCGCTGACTACATCGGCGTCGTGGAAGGTATAGAACGGGATCGACAATTTGGAAAAAAAACTCGAACGCCGCATCGGCCTTGCCGCGTGCCACGCTGATGGCATCACCATCGCGATACCACGGGCGCTGGAATACGCCCGGACCAAACACGTCCGAACCCGGCCAGACAAAGGTATGCCAGTAGCACGCGGCCATGCGCAAATGCTCGGCCATGGTCTTGCCCAGCACCACAGCTTGCGGATCGTAATGGCGGAACGCGTACAGGTTATTGGTTTCCGGTCCTTCAAAACGGACCTTGCTGATATTGGCAAATACGTCGGCCATGGTCGGGCTCCACTTAACAGGTCATTGACGGCCGAATCCTAGGCGGTGTAGTCGCCGCTAAACAATTACGAATTCAGCCAGCCTGGCTAGCGTTTATTGGCAACGTGGTTTCTTCGCGGCGGGGCCAGGCCTAGAATCAGCCTCAGATTTTTTGAGCGCCGTTGTTGTAACGCGCGTATTGCGTCGCTTGTCTTCAGGAAGGGTTGTCATGTCCCGCTCGCCGCACCGCATTGCCTTGTTGTTCAATGCCAACAAGATTTACGACCGTGAGGTGATCACCGGCATCGGGGATTACCTCGGCTCAACGCGGGTGGCGTGGGATCTGTTTCTGGAAGAAGACTTCCGCGCTCGCCTCAATGGCATCGAACATTGGGATGGCGACGGCATCATTGCCGATTTCGACGATCCGGCCGTGGCCGAGACCCTGGCCAGGAGCCCGTTGCCGGTCGTGGCCGTGGGCAGCTCGTATCAGGACGAACACGGCTATCCGGACGGCATCCCTTATGTCGCCACCGATAACCTGAAGCTGGTAAAGCTCGCCTACGACCATCTGATCGATGTCGGCCTCACGCGCTTTGCCATGTACAGCCTGCCGGTATCCGACACCAACCGCTGGGCGCAGCAGCGCGAGCTGGCTTTTATGAAGCTGGTTGGCCCCAACGCCATGATCAATCGTGGTCTGGCCACCTCGCCGTTAGCGTGGAACAGCGCCAGCGAACAGCTGGGCCAGTGGTTGCGCAGCCTGCCCAAGCCGGTCGGGATTATTGCGGTCACCGACGCGCGTGCGCGCCACGTTCTGCAGGCCTGCCTGGCCGCGGGCATTGCGGTGCCCGAAGAAGTGGCGATCATCGGCATCGATAACGATCCGCTCACCCGCACGCTTAACCGGATTCCACTGAGCTCGGTGATACAGGGCACCGAGGAAATGGGCCGCACTGCCGCCCACTTGTTGCACCAGATGCTGCACGGCGCTCGCGTGGGCGCTACCCGGATTCTGGTGCCACCGGTCGGTATCAATGTGCTGGCATCCAGCCAGCACCAACCGCTATCCAGCCTTATGTGATGCGGGCGCGGCACTATATTCGCCAGTACGCCTGCCAGGGCATCAAGACCGAACAGGTGGCCGATTACGTCGCGTGTCGCGTTCTTCGCTGGAAAGCTATTTCCGTCGCGAACTGGGCTACACCGTGCACCAGGAAATTCTTAACTTCAAACTGGAAAAAAGCCCGCGAAATGCTGGTGACCGGTGATACCCCCACTAGCGACATCGCCATCCGCTGCGGATTTACCTCGCTGCAATACATGCATGCCGTGTTCAAACGCGAACTGGGCTGCACGCCGCGCGAATATGCCGAGCGCGAACAAGGCATAACGACCACGAATAATCAGTAATAACTACGGCGTCTGACTAATAACGCAAATCGCGTCGCGCAAATCTGCAATTGCTGCGCTGCGTCGGTTCTGCAATGCTTGCGTCTGGCCACCTGCCCGGGGGGTCACGTCTGCGGAGTTCACCCTTTTACTATGCCCATGCTGCCTATCCAGTCCACCCCTTGGGACAACGGCGCCACGTTGTTTACCTTGCGTAATTCGCACGATATGCGGGTTGTTATTACTGATATCGGCGCTTCCTTAGTGTCGTGGTTTGCGCCCGACCGCAGCGGACGCATGGCCGACGTATTGCTGGGTCACCCCGACGCCGCCGGTTATATCAAAGGCACCGGTTTTTTTTGGCAGCATCGCCGGCCGCTGGGCCAACCGCATCAAAGGCGCGCGCTGCAATATCGATGGCCAGGAATTTGAACTGGATGCCAACGAAGGCACCAACCATCTGCATGGCGGCTTTGCCGGTTTTCACAATCAGCTGTGGACGGCACATGTTTCGCCGGATTCGCTACGCCTGAGCCTGATGTCGCCGGATGGTGCGGGCGGCTTTCCCGGCAATCTGCGGGTAGAAGTCGATTACCGCCTCGACGATGAAGGTGTGCTGACCATCGCCTATGCCGCCGCCACCGACGCGCCGACGCCGATCAATCTGACCAACCACGCCTATTTCAATCTGTCCGGCGGCGAAGCGGATATCCGCGACCATATCCTGCGTTTAAACGCGGACGAGTTCCTTGCGATTGATGAGCAATCGATCCCGATCAAGCATCTGCCGGTGGCGGGCAGTGCCTTTGATTTCCGCACACCCGCGCCATTGGGCGCGCGGCTGGCGTGGCCAGAAGAACAACTGGCGGTAGCTAAAGGTTTTGACCATTGCTATGTGGTGCAAGGCCAGCCCGGTTTGCTGCGCGAAGCCGCCAGCGTGTACGACCCGGCGAGCGGACGTGAACTCAAGGTGGCGACCACCGAGCGCGGCCTGCAGTTGTACACCGGCAATTATCTGGAAGGCGTGGTGGGCCGTCGGACCTGGCATAACCAGGATGGCGTTTGTCTGGAGGCGGAAAGCTATCCCAACCAGATCAATAGCGAAGAGGCCGAGGGGGTGATTCTGCGACCGGGCAAAATCTATCGCCAGACCACCACCTACCAGATGACGCTAAGGTAAGCCCAGCGCCCACGCGCCGCCGCTTCAG